>NZ_JAYGIH010000036.1:0-255102 GCF_034932455.1 Leptolyngbya sp. CCNP1308
CCCCGCCTTCATGATGTGGGTGATGGATACCTGTCGCTGGATCGTCGAGGTCGTCTTACGACCGCAGCAGACCAAAGGATTTGTCCTGCTGAAGAAACGCTGGGTCGTCGAGCGTACCTTCGGATGGTTGATGGGGTGCCGACGCTTGGTGCGAGACTACGAACGGCTACCGGAAACGTCAGAAACCCTCATCTACCTTGCCATGATACGGATCATGGTCAGGCGATTGGCATGATTTTTGACCCCATCGGACTTTTCAAACACCCTCTAATGCCTTGGCAATAGTTCAAAATGGGTAGACAATATGGACTATGGCTTATGCGTTAATAACTATGGCTTAAGCAATGCTAATTGTTGGGGCTTAAAATCTGTGGTTAGTACGGAGGTGGGTTTGGGTGGGACTAGCGATCGCCCCAAATACCTGGCCAACCATAGGCATTGCTGGTAATGAATTAGTGTAAAGGATGGAGAAAAATAAGGTGTCGCCGTCGCAGTTTTGATGGGGTAACCAGATGACCATTGAGATGACCTGTCCAACCTGTGGTTCTCACGACATCTCAAAGAACGGCACCACTAGACGCGGCAAGCAAAACTACAAATGCCGAGATTGTAACCGTCAATTCGTCGAAGATCCGCAGTGGAAGCCGAAACCTAGGGACACTCAGGCTTTAGTCAATCTACTGCTGTTGGAGAAGATTCCATTAGCCGGAATCGCCAGAGTCACCGGGGTTTCGGACAGTTGGCTACAAAGCTATGTGAATGCCCAATATCAGGTAGTGCCCAAAACAGCAGAAGTTCTACCTAAGGCCAAAGGCAAACTGAAAGTGCAGATGGATGAACTGTGGTCTTTTGTCGATCACAAAGGCAACAAGCAGTGGGTATGGCTGGCGATGGATACAGACACCCGAGAAATCATCGGCTGTTATATTGGTGACCGCTCTAGAGAATCGGCGATTGCCTTATGGCAGTCAATTCCTGCTGTATACCGACAATGTGCCCAGGTCTACACCGATTATTGGGAGGCCTACGTCACCGTTATCCCGAGCAAACGGCATGCGGCGGTCGGCAAAGACAGCGGCTTGACAAGTTACATAGAAAGACTGAACAACACGCTAAGGCAGCGGATTTCTCGGCTAGTGAGGAAGACACTGTCCTTCTCAAAGAAGCTAGAGAATCACATCGGTGCCATCTGGATGTTCATTCATGAATACAATCGCTTAGTCAGAAAGAAGATAGCAGAAAGGGGAGAGTCTGTCTTTTCCGCTGTCCTTTACTAAAATGCACTACCGGCATTGCTTAAGCATTAGTGAATAGTGCTTAAGCGTTAATTATTAGTCGTGTTATGCCTTTAAAGTCGGGCATCCACAGGGAGAAATTGCTACCGAGTGGATTTCGCACCATGCCTTTGCGAGGATCTGTGCTGAAATGACATGCAGAGTTTTGCGTCAGTGGCCCCAGTTACGGTGTCGCTTCGCCCACCCCGCGCTTCCTCGATTAACCTATAGATAAGCCTGTCCTGCCTATCTGCGTCTCTGCTCATGGTTCAAGCGCTTTCTGAGACTCTGACCTTTGAAGAATTTCTCGACTGGTATCCAGACGGGCAAGGACGCTATGAATTGATCGATGGTGTTGTCTCTGAAATGACTCCTACGGGCGACCATGAAGAAGTCGGTGCGTTCATTGCCCGCAAGCTGAATGTCGAAATTGATCGCCTGGAACAGCCCTGGTTCATTCCCCGCACTTACATTGTTAGGCCTCCTGTTTTGGCTAGCGGATATCAGCCCGATGTGCTGGTGGTCGATCGCCTAGCTTTAGACCAGGAACCCCTATGGAAGAAGTCTTCGGTGATTACCCGTGGGGCATCGATTAAGCTGGCGATCGAAGTGGTCAGCACTAACTGGCGTGATGACTATGGCCGCAAGCTCTTTGACTATGAAGCGATGGGCATTGGCGAGTATTGGATTGTGGATTTTCGCGCGCTGGGTGCCCGCCGTTTTACGGGATACCCAAAACAACCGACGCTCTCGCTGTGTCAGTTGGTTGAGGGAGAATATCAAATTCAGTTGCTTCAGGGTGATCAGCTTATTATTTCGCAGGTTTTCCCAGAGTTGACGCTAACGGCTGCGCAGGTTTTCCAGGCAGGATTGAACCAAGCTTAATCTGGCCTACTGCTTTCTACCAATTCTGGATGCCTTACCAGCCATGAACAGTGTCCAGTTACGCCAGAACGTCAACCATGTCGAGACCTGGGAAGGTTCAGACTTCGAAGAATGCTTAGAAAGTGAGATGGTGGGTAGTAGGTAAGAGAGAAGTGAGCCCATGCCAGCGAGAGACATCTATCACAATGCCGTCAAACAAGCCCTACAAAAAGACGGGTGGACGATTACCCATGATCCCTATCGGCTCAAACTCTCTAGAGGCAAAAACCTATTTGTAGATCTTGGTGCAGAGCGCCTCATTGCCGCCGAACGGGGGCTAGAGAAAATTGCTATTGAAGTCAAAAGCTTTCGCAGCGCCTCCGACATGAAAGACCTCGAAGATGCAGTGGGGCAGTTTGTCTTATACGACCATCTTCTCACCCGCTATGATCCAGAGAGAGCACTATATTTGGCTGTTCCTGAGGCAGTTCGCACTTCAGTTTTTGAAGAAGAAGCAGGCGCTGTGCTGCTTGAAGATCGCGTTATCCGGTTGTTTACCTTCAGCCCTACTCACGAGGTTATCGTTCAATGGATGCCCCAAACACCAAGCTAAAACAGATCGTTTTGCAGGTCTTACAAGACTACATAGACTTTTTGGGCAGTGATCTAGAGACTCAATTACAGCTCATCGCTGATGAGAAAAACGACCATTACCTGCTGACCGAAATCGGCTGGCAGGGGCAGCGACGCATCTATGGCACCTTGATTCACTGCGACATCATTGACGGCAAAATCTGGATTCAGCAAGACGGCACTGAAGACGGCATCGCCCCAGAACTCTTGGCTCTTGGCATCGATCAACAGCAGATTGTGCTGGGGTTTAAGTCCATAGAACGGAGACAGATTACAGATTTCGCAGTTGCCTAGTAGCTGTAGGGTGAGGCACTGCCCACCTTTCACCACTCGCCACCTTTCCCCCAAATCGAGAATGCTACAAACCTCCCTGCTCATACCCCAACAGGCTAAGCCTTAGATTGATGAAGGGGGAGTTGAGGATTGGGAGTTTATTTGAGGGGAAGGAGGAGGTAGTGAGTGAGGAAATGGGATCGTGGCAGTGCCTCAGCAGTTTATGTGAAACACGTTTGAAGCTATGCAGAAAGTTTTTTGTGATTCCCCTAAATCGGCACAATGTTTGGAAGTTTCCTCTAAACTATTAATTTTGGGTAAATATGTAGAAAGTTTCAGCCTATCTACCCGAACAGGGATGATATGTGGAAACTTTCTCTCTGATAAGACTGTCAACCTCCTTCAGTCTTGAGTGTGAAAATTACAAATTGTTCACCGTTAGAAGTAATTATGGTCTAAATGCCATGCCTAACCTAAACCAGATTTGGGAATGTGCAGCTGAATTGAGAGGTCATTCTAGCTGGGTTTATGGAGTTCCAATCACTTCTGATGGAATGTTAGCCAGTGTTAGTGGCAGTAAGATTTTATTCTGGAATTTAAACACTCAAGAAATCGATTCCATCCTTGAAGAACACACAGATACCATATTCTCTCTCAGTCTTAGCCCTAATCATAAAATCTTGGCTAGTGGTGGTCTTGACAAGACAGTGTGCTTATGGAACTTAAAAACAAGGAGCTTAATTTGTACACTTGCCAAACGCAAAGATCCCATACATTCAGTTGCATTTAGCCCTGATAGCGGATTGCTGGCAAGTGGGGGAGAAAGTAAATATAAAACCGCTGACGGACAAAAAACAACCATTTATCTTTGGAGTGTTGATAGCAAAGAATTAGTTCGTACTCTTCAAGGACATGATCTTAGAGTTAACACCCTTGCCTTTAGCTCTGATGGTCAAACCTTGGCTAGTGGAAGTAATGACAAAACAGTTAGATTATGGGATGTCAATACAGGTAGACAGTTGCATATCTTAGAGGGGCACTCCAGCAACATTGGCACAGTTGCCTTTACTCCAGACGGTGACAGTCTTTTCAGTAGTGGTGGCGGTGGGATCAAAGTCTGGAAGGTGCAAACTGGAGAGTTACAGCAAAGCTTTGCTGAGCAGTCTGAATATACAAGTTGCTTTGCGGTTGATCCTACTGGCCAACTTCTAGCTTTTGAAGTGCATGATGGTATTGAAATATGGAACCTAAGAAGCACTGAAAAATTACAATACTTAAACTTCATGTGGCCAACTAGCATGAATTTCAGTGCTGACAGTAAATTGTTAGCTAGTGGAGATGCCTCTGCGTTTGCCGAGGATGGTGGTTTAGTTAAGGTGTGGAGAGTTCCAACACTAGAATCTTTAGTACATCCAGTTGACAAAAACTATGCTCAATTTGAATTACTTACTGAGCGGCAGCAAATTGAAGCTGAAGGATATTTTGATGTAGAAACTATTGAAGATGCTAGAAAGCGCATTAATGCATCTATTGTGCAACGGCAGGGACAGGCTGAATTTCGGTTTAAGTTACTAAAATCTTATGGTTCTCGCTGCCCAATAACTGACTGCGACGTAGAATCGGCTCTTGAAGCAGCACATATAATTCCCTATCAAGGGACTGACACTAACCACCCGACAAACGGATTGCCGCTCAGAGCTGACATACACACTCTATTCGATCTGCATCTACTGTCAATTCAACCAGACACTTATGATGTGGTGATTGCCCCTGAACTTATTGGTACCTGTTACCAAGATTTAGTCGGTCGAAAACTTACTCTGCCAGAAGATCAAAACACAGCACCAAGTCGAATCGCTCTTAGAACACACTATGAAACTTTTCTCAGTCAATGCAAAAGTGATTAGCTGCTGACCAGCTAACAACCGCAATTTATAGGAACTCCTAAGTATTGCGTTTCTAAGAGAGGTTATCTAAGGCCGGTGATTGCGAACATTAGCTACCCCAGGTCTGGTCATGGGCAATTACTGACATCCTATGTGAACTGGTCAGCACCTATACTCACTCATCTACCCAGGTGCCATGGAAACTGTGGGGCACCACCTCCGGCAGCCCTAGCCGACAGATCGGCCCGTTTTCAAGTTCATTTCCCTCGTAGATCCACAGTTCGCTGCGGTGCTGGTTACCGTCGTAGACCACAGTGATCACCCAGGGCTGCTCGGGGTTAGCGGGGTTCGCCACGGGGATCGGTTCCGAGGGATAGCGGCCATCCCCAGGGTCGGCGACGGTGAGGCCAGTCTTGGGGTCGAAGCGGGCGATCGCGCTCAACAATTCCCCCGGTGGCGTCACCGCTGTGGGATGCACGCTCATATGGGTGGCGGCCCCGTGGTCTTGCCCCAGGGCGATTGGGAACTCGCAGTGGCGATCGACTAAGCACTGCTGATCGAGAACTTTTGCGGTTTTGGGGTCAATGCGGTACTGCCAGAGCTGAGCATCGGAGACGGTGCTTGCCGTTCCAGAGGCCACTTCTTTAAAGAACTGGTTGCTGGCAAAGTCGTTGTAGCGAGCCACATCAAACACGATGGAGCCATCAAAATCTAAATAGCTGTGGCCAAAGTGCCACTGAAACCAGGGGTCTGCGGCCTCCAGGGCGATCGCCTCCAGACTGTCAGCATCCACCACAATAATCTGGGTACCCTGCTGGGGTTGCCATTGCAGCGCGTCGCTAAAGCTAGACAAGCCAAACAGCGCGGGCAGTGGGCTAAGCCGCACGGGCGACACGCAAAACACCAGGTAGCGATCGGCCAGCACAAAGTCGTGAATCAGCGGAATGCCCGAGAGGGGAATGGTGCCGGTTTGCTCTACGACCCCGGCGGCGCTACAGCGGTAAATTTGCAGCGTGGCATTGCCCCCCGGAATCGTGCCAAAGCTAAAAATCTGGCCCGTGCGGGGGTGGCGCTTGGGGTGGGCGGTGAAGGTGTCGCTGACCTTGAGCCCCCCCAGGTTGTCTAGGCCCAGAGTCTCCAGAGTTTCTAAATCCAGACGGTGGGGTAGGCCGCCCTCCCATAGAGCCAAGAGGCGATCGGGCAGGGCCAGCACCGAGGTATTGGCGGCATTTTTGACCTGGGTCTGCCAGTGCTGCCAAAACGGGCCAGGGGGCAGGGTGCCGTAGCCGCGATAGAGGCCCTGGTCGGCTTCTTCTTCTTCCACAAACCCGGCAGAGCGCACGTAGCGGTAGTTGGCCACGGCACTGTCGCCGTCAAAGTTCACCCGCAGCACCGCCCCATCGCCGTCAAACCAGTGGCTAACCCGAGTGCCGCCGCGTTCTAGGCGAGCTGGGCCATTGCGGTAGAGGGTGCCCCTCAGACTGGCTGGTAACTGTCCCTCCAGCACGGGGAGAGTCGTGGCGGCGAATTCTGTCGCGGGCTGGGCGATCGCCCCCGCCCACAGAGCCGCAGTGGGGGCAGCGGCAGGCTGCGATCGCGACGGTGCCAAAGGAGCCATAGGTGCAGAAATAAATATTGCTCACTCTATTGTGACCCAGGACGCCCCAGAGGGTGGGGCGTCCTGGGTCACTCCCTCACCCATCACTCCCCCACTCCCTTATCTCCCTCACCTTCCCCATCACTCCCCCACTCCCCTACGACTGACTCTGCAACACCAAATCCCCCGCCGGTACTGGTGGATCGTCCGCCCGCTCGGTAGTAATTAGCATCTGCACCGGGGCAGTGCCACAGACGGCATCGGGCAGCGCCCACTGATTGGTATCTTCAGCGGTGGCCGTATTGAATTCTCCACAAAATACCGGGTCGCTGTCGGCCAGCGCCCAGAGCCGATACACCTGATCCTCATCCAGGGGCGGCAGATCGGTGGTGACAATCAGCGCGGTTTGGTCGGCGGGGTTGACCACCAGGCGGGCATTGGCCTGAGGTTCGGCCTCGGTGCCCGCCAGGGTGTAGAGGCGGTTGGCTGGCTGGCTAAAGCTGGCCACCACGGCCTCGGTTTGGCGTAGGGCCAGGCGCAGACGCTGGTTCTCTTGCAGGGTGAAGGCCAGGGCCAGGGTGGTGGCGGCCCAGCCCAGGGCTAACCCCACTCGACCCCAGGGGAATTGGCGGCGAGCGACTGGTGCGGCATCGGGGAACTTGAGTGTCTCTCTAGGGATTACAGGCCCAGGCTCAGCTGATACGGCGGCGGCCATGGCGGCGGCTAGGGTGCGATCGCGCAGCTCCGGCGGTGGCGTTACTGGCGTTGGCCCGAGGGCGAGGCTGCCCCAGGTGGTTTGCAGGGCGGCTAACTCGGTAGCCACCTCGGGATACTGCTCTAGCCACTGCTCGACCTGGGCGGCCTCTTCGTCCGTGAGGTCGTCGAGCACGTACCCGGCCAGCTGCGATCGCCAGTTGTCAGGAAGGGGAGGGGAGGTCATTGGTGGACTGGTGGGGAGTGGGTGGGTGAGTGAGTGAGTGGGTGTGTTACCGCTAACGCTGGTGGGGTTGGAGGAGGGTGCGGAGGCGGAGGAGTCCTTGGCGGCAGCGAGATTTGACGGTGCCGAGGGGAATGCCGAGCTGGGCGGCAATTTCGGTTTGGGTAAGCCCCTGAAAGTAGGCGATTTCTAGTACTTCGCGCTCGGTGGGGGGTAGCTGGGCGAGGGCGGCGCGCAGGTGCTCACGCTGTTCGTGCTGGGCGGCGTAGTCAACCGGGTTGGGCGATCGCGCCGAGGCCTCGCTAATGCGCTGAAACCGCTGCAAAATCAGCGCCCGCCCGCTGCTCACCCGCAGGCGATCGAGGGCGCGGGAGCGGGTGTAGGTGGCCAGATAGCTGCCCACGCTGCCCCGGTCGGGGTCGTACTGTCGCCGCTGCCAAAAATTGACGAACACTTCCTGGGTGAGATCCTCGGCCTCGGCACGGTTGGACAGCATTTTGAGAGCCAGGGTATAGACCATCGGCGAATAGCGGTCGTAGAGGGTGGCAAGGGCAGCAGTATCACCGTCCCACAGACGGGCAACCAGGTCGCGATCGCTAACTGGCTGGGGCGTCTGTGGGTCGGAGGGCGAGAATGGAGGCATTAACAACACATTAGAAATACGACTCAGACCACCGCTATGGATGGCCGGGGGAGACACAGTTAGAAAACGCAATGGACGGGCTGAGCTCATGGGAACTTTCTGCCATCCACAGACCCAAGCTAGTCGTATTGTGGCGGGTTCGATAGCAATTACGCTTGCCCACGACGTTAGCGCAAAGGATACTGCAATGAATAATGACTTTATGGGTTCTGACTCCCGTTTTGTTAAGCCAGGGCTGTCGCGGCGACGGGTGGTGATGGGCGGCGCGATCGCCGGGCTGGCCGGTACCGTGGGTTTCTCTGCCCTAACTAAGCAGTCTGCGAAGGCTGGTATGGCCACCAGTGCCGCCGCCAACGATGCCGACATTCTCAACGGCGCGCTCTTCTACGAGCACCAGGCCATCTGGGCCTACGGAGCCGCCGCCGGAGGTCTCAGCGACACCGATGTGGGTAAAGCCGTGCTGGCGATCGCCCTGGCCAACCAGGCCGACCACATGGCCCACCGCGACCTGCTCATGCAAGTCGTGAGCGACCTGGGCGGCACCCCCGTCATGGCCGCAGACAGCTACGACCTGTCGGCCTACCTAGAGCGGGGCGACGGCGGCCTCGACTCAGATGTCAACATCGCCAAGCTGGCCCTGGCCCTTGAAACCGATGCCGCGATCGCCTACGCGGGTGAGGTTGCCCGGCTCAAAACCCCCGAGCTAATCACCGCTGGGGCTTCCATCGCTGCCGCTGAGGCCGCTCATGCTACTACCATTCGCGCTGCCTTCATTTCCCTGGGGGTCGAGATTCCCTTTGTGCCCGCCCCCTTTGTCAGCGCCGACACCCGCGAGCAGTGGGTGCTCAAGGTGTGAGCCAACCCAGTTTTGTGAAAGACAGTCTTTCCTGAGATCGTCACCATCCAGATCGTCAAGTCACTCCTGACTATTGCCCGGGGCCTCGCCTCGGGCTTTTTTGTTCAGGATAGAGATATCGCCGCCACCTCGACCGATTGGGCGATCGCCTGCCAGTCGTCCGTTGCGCTCAGGTAGCCCACCTCGACCACATAGATGCGATCGCGCTGGGGAATCGGCAGGTACCAGTCTTGGGCAAAGTCGTCGCGGCAGCGCTGTTCTACCGCCGCTGGGGGCAGGGGCATTTGGGTGGTCTGGCCGGTGACATCGTAGAGGCGCAGGGTCATGGTTTCGCCGCCGTCGGCCTTAGCCTGGGCGCGATCGCCCTCCTCGATCTGCCAAACCGCATAGAAGCGATCCCCCTCCTGGTCAATGGAGAGGCGAATCCAGCTGTCGGCAGTGGCTTCTGCCACCGGCTCAGGGCTAGGGGGCACTACCCCAAAGCTGTCGGGCGAGCCGGCTGGAATGCTGGCTAGAGCCGCTACAACCTCTGGCGGTAGCCCCTCTAGCCCCGACAGATCCTCGTCCCCAGCCACCTCTTCCGGCGGGGGAACGTAGTCGCCGGGCTCTAGGGGCACTGGCGGCGGCACCGGCATGGGGGCCGGTCGCAGGGGTGGCATCGTTACGTCAGAGGTGGCTGGATCGCTCTCCAGCAGAAGCTCTTCAAAGTCGGTATTGGGAATAGGGTCATCCCCCAGATGCACCTGGCTAAGCAATTCTTCCTCTAGGGTGCTGGGCATCGGCTCTGACTCCATCAAACCGGGCTCCATCAAACCGGGCTCCACAAAACCGGGGGGTATTCCCTCTGGGGTGGTCTCGTCCGAGAAAGCAGACCCCGGCGGATTGGGCAGCGACGCTGAGCTGAAGCCGCCGGCATCTTCGGCGCGATCGGGCAAACTAGCGGCCTCTGCGGCCAGGTCTGGGGGAACGTCAAAGCTGAGGGTAGAGGTGCCAACCATTTCCACATCGGCGGACGGTAGCCCCTGCACCATCTGCTGTAGCTCTAGGGGCACATCGGGGTCGTAGCCGCCGTAGTCAGCCGGGGGGGCATACTCGGGCACCACCGCGCCCGGCCCAGGGGTGATGCCTAGATTTGGAGACACTGGAGCTACAGATATCCCGTCTCCAGGGCTTGGGGTATCGTCCCCAGGTAGCCCCCAGGGTTCTTCACTGCCCAGGGCAGCGGCCCGATCTAGACAGGCCTGCCCCTCGCTCTGGCGACCCATCGCGATCAGCGCTTCCCCCTTACCCAAATGAGCCGCTGCCGACGTGGGGTCAAGTTCTAAAGCGCTGTCGAAGCAGAAGATCGATTCTTCGTAGCGGGCCATGGTGTTGAGCAAACGGCCCTTGCCAATCCAGGCGTCAATCACGCTGGCATCGAGCCGCAGCGAGGCGTTGAAGCTATCCATCGCGTCGTTGGCCTGACCGAGCAGTGCCAGGGCGTTGCCCCGTTCGGCCTGGGCCTGGGCGGCAATGGCGTTGATGCCTCCGGCTGGTATGCCGGTGGCGTCGGTTTTGAGGCGCTCCACTTCGGTCGCCTCCACCGCCTGGTTGAAGTAAAGCAGGGCGCTGTCGTAGCGGCCCTCGCGCATCAGGCGGCGACCCTCGGCCAGGTCAACGCGAGCCTGTTCCAGCTTGTCGAGGGGCATCTCCACTGGGTAGTTGTCGATGGGTACCAGTTCGGCCTCGGGGGGCAAAAGGCCCACCTCGGGCAGGTCGGTTGCGGGGGGCACTGGCCCGGCGGTAATCGGGGGCTGGCTACCCACCTCAGAAAAGTCGATATCTAGACCAGGGCCGAGATCTGCCGCGTCGCGATCGCCATCGGCCTCTAGCTCGTCCTCATCCTCATCGTCGTGGTCTTTGCCGAATAGCGATCCTACAATGCCCGCCAGCAGCAGCAGGGCCGGAATTGCCGCCAGCATCCACCAGGCGCTGGGGGGCAGGTTTTGCAGGCGCTGCCAGAAATCGCCCAGAGCGGCAGCGGGGCCGCTGGAGTCTGCCGGGTCATCTCCGGGTTCGCTGTTAGACACCAGCTCGCCTTGCCCGTCGCGTAGCTCAACGGCGCGATCGCTCCCGCCCACCACTAGCAGCCCCTCGGGCGTATAGCCCAGGGAAGCCGCCGGTTCATCGAGCTGTATCGGTTCTTCTAGCTGCGCTGTGCCATCCGGCGACCACAGTTGCAGGGTGCCGTCGGTACCGGCGGTGGCCAGGGTGCTGCCGTCGGGGTTGTAGGCTACAGCGCTGACCGCACCTTCATGGGCTGGAATGGTATCCCCTCGGGGCTGGAGGGTAGCACGATCCCAGTTGCGCAGGCTGCCGTCGCCGCCCGTGGTCGTTAACACCTGGCCATCGGGGCTGCTGGTAATGGTGGTCACGCCCTCCGGATGGGCGTTGGCGCTCTGGCCAGCGGCGGTGCCGTCCGCATTCCAAAAGCCCAGGCTGCCGTTGCTGCTGCCGGTGATCAGCGTTTGGCCACCCACGGGGTAGTGGAGCGCTTGCACCGCTCCGCCGGGGGCGGCAATGGGCTGACCCACAGCGGTGCCATCGGCTAGCGACCAGCGCTCTACGGTACCGTCGGCGCTGCCACTGGCCAGGGTTTGGCCGTCGGGGCTCACGGCCAGAGCCAAAATTGGCCCGCCCTGCCCCGCGATCGGCTCGCCGATCGGGTTGCCGCTGCGATCCCATCGGCGCACGGTGCCATCGGCTCCGCTAGAGACCACGGTTTCGCCGTCGGGGCTAACCACCACCGCCGATATAGCCCCTTGGTGGGCGTTGGCGACCACCGTTTCGGTTGGGTTGCCGTCGGCATCGAGCCATTGCAGCTCACCCTCTTCGGTGCCGCGCACCATGAACTGGCCATCGGGGGCCAGGGCTACGCCACCGGGTAGTTTGTTGGCTCCCACCGTGACGTTGGCGCTGGCGGTTTGCTGCGCCTCGGCCACAGCGGCCTGGCCTTCGTCGCTGGTGGCAAAGCCCAAAAATGCCTCGACGGGCAGGCTGGGTTCACCCCGATAGATGTAGTTGCGCGGCTGAGAATAGGGATAGCGGGGGTCGTCGGGCAGGGTGCCATCCAGGCTCACCGGGCGCACGGCATCTTGCCCCAGCACTTCGGAGGCGATCGCATAGCTAATGCCGTCGTTGCCCAATTCGCGCACTACCGCAGCGGTGTCATCCTCCGCCACCTGCTCAGCGGTATCGCCGGTTTCAAAGGGCTGGGTCTGGAAGATTTCGTAGTCGGCCAGGGCCAAACGGGTGGAGCTTTCGGCGGGGCGATCGATAAACCGCAGGGGCACGTTAGGGCCACCCACCTGCGACCAGTTAGTGATCTCGCCGCGAAAAATGGCGGCAAAGTCGTCAAAGGTCAAATCGCCCCGAAACGGGTTGTCGCGCCCCACGATGATGGCAATTTTTTCCCGCGCCACTGGAATTGACGTGAGGCTGGGGTCTTCCTCGGCGTCACTGAGCGATCGCCCCAGGGCCGCTAGATCCACGTTGCCCCCCCGCAGGGCCTGAAGCGCCTGGTCGTCACCACTGGTCGAAGACACCACATCGGTATCGGGGTAGCGGGCTTCAAAGCCTTCGCTCAGGCTCTCGTTGATCCCCGCCATCGACGGTGACCCATCGATCGAGAGGGTGGTGCCGGGGGGTACGGTCTCTTGCAGGGTAAAGGTGGGCGTGGGTTCCGCCGTCACCTGAGCCAGTAGCCGTGGCTCAGACCTGAGCGCACTGATCGGCAACGCAGCGAGGGCGCTGAGCAGCGCTAGCATGGCCAGAGATGGCTTAGGAAACTGATTCATGGCGGTACCCAGAGGTCAGTAAACAATCTGCTAAAGGATACACGCTGGGGCGGGGGGTGGAAGGATTTTTTGCCGGGCCGCTGCGGGAGGTTGCCCCTCGCAGCGGCTAGAGTAGATGCATTCCGTTGAGCGTTGCCATGGTCGTCGTTATCTTTATGGGGGCGGGTCTGCTGGCCTTTGGCCTGTCGTTCTGGCTGACTCGGCGGCTCCAGCGCCCTCGCCCAGATGGGGATCAAAGATCTCAGGGGCGATCGCCGCAAACTGGGCCGCAAAATGGGTTCATGCCTCCCTCATCCCCAACCCAGCTCCCCAGCTCCCCAGCCACCGACCTCGATCGCCAGGTGCGCGATCTGCTGGGCCAGGGCAGGCTGATCGATGCCGTCAAGCGCGTCAGAGAGGTCAACGGCTGTAGCCTGAGCGACGCCAAAGCCTATGTTGAGGAGCGGTTGCCCTAGGCTAGGGCTCACCCCTTGACCAGCGCAGGACGAACCACCCTTGCCCTCCTGCCAGGGCAAATCGCGATAAGCTGATAGAGCTTGATTTTGCTCACCAGCAGGCGACCTATGGCACTACGTGGGATCTTCACCGCTCTTTTAATCGCGGGCCTTTGGCTAATTAGCGGAGCCGGTCTAACGGCCCAAGCCTTAACCCCCATTGAGATTAGCGACTTGAGCTACATCCCCTGCCCCCCCGACTATGCCGAGGGCATGGTGGCCGCAGGCTCCATTCAAGAAGCCAATTGTTTTTTAATTACGGGCAAGGCAATTAACCGCACCAACAAGTCGGTGATTGACGCCGACATTTTTGGCCGTATTTTTGACGCCAATGACAATCCTGTCATGCAAAACCGAGGCCGCTTGGGCGGTATTCCCGAAGTTCCCCCCGGCGAGAGCGAGTTTAAACTGCGAATTTCTGTAGCCGCCAACCAGCCCGAACCGCTCAAACTCAAGCAGTTTAAGGCATCGGGGTTTAGCTCCACTGTGCGCCAGTTTTCTGAAACCCCCTCGGCGCAATAGTAGCGCCCGGTATACCAATTGAGTTTGGTGCCCCGAATCCTAAGGTGCATCCCATCGTCCTAGCTAATCTGCCTCAAAGCACCAAAAGCGAATGGTTTCGTCGGCGCTGGTGCTGACTAGCATGCGGCTGTCGGGGGTAAAGGCGATCGCCCGCACGCCCCAGGCGTGGTGCATCTGGCTGGTTTGGCCTAGCCCTTGCAGGTTGCTCAAGGTCAGGTGACCATTCTCTGCCCCGATCGCCAGCCAGTGGCCGTTAGAGCTAATCGCCAGCGCCGTAATCGGGCTAGGAGCTTTGTAAATCACCAGTCCCTGGTCAGGATGCTCGGCACTCCAGACCTGCACGTGACCTTCGCGATCGCCGCTGACGATGCGGCCATCCTGAGGGTGGCAGGTAAGGGCTGTAATCGCGACCTTGGGAGCCGTGAGGGTGCGCGTTAGCCGCCCCGAGGGCAGTGACCAAAGGCGAATGGTGCGATCGCGCCCCCCACTCACCAGCAGATTTTCCACGACATCCACCGCCAGCGCCGTCACCTGGTCTTGGTGATGCACCAGGGTTTTGGGTGCATTGTCCTCAGCCAAAGACCACAGAAGGATGCGCCCGTCACCGCTGCCCACCGCCAGGGTGTCGCCCAGTGGGGCAATCAACACTGAGGAAATCTGCCAGCCCGACACCGGCAATTTCTGGCCAGTGTAATCGTCTAAACTCCACCGGATCAGCTGACTGTCTTCGCCGCCGCTGACGATCGCATCTCCAGCGGTAGTAAACGCTACCGCGTTGACGGCACCGCGATGGCCCATGCCCAGCAGGCCCAGCGATCGCCGAAAGGCGTGAATCAACTCTCCATTGGTGCAGTCCCACAGGCGCACAGAGCCGTCAGAACAGGCGGTGGCGATCGCTCTCCCGTTTGGACTCATCGCCAGGCCGTTGGCCACAACCCCCGGCAGGCTGAGGGCGAACCGCTGCTCCCAAACCGGGGCGGCATTCAGCGACTTAGTTAAGACCTGAGACGGTTTTGAGTCTTGGATATTCAGAACCAGACCGCTCCAGCGCAGGTCGGCCAGCACCTCCTGGGCATTGCTATAGCGCTCTTGCAGGCGACGGTTGACCATGCGATCGAGCACGCGCCCCAGGGCTGGACTGGTGGGTGCCGTCACGTAGGGCTGCCAGACCCAGGCATCGTCGCTGACAGAATACAAGTCGAAGGGATGCAGTCCGGTGAGCAGGTGCAGGCAGGTCACCCCTAGGCTAAAAATGTCGCTGGCGTAGACCGCCTTCC
This sequence comes from Leptolyngbya sp. CCNP1308, assembly GCF_034932455.1. Classification (NCBI taxonomy): domain Bacteria; kingdom Bacillati; phylum Cyanobacteriota; class Cyanophyceae; order Leptolyngbyales; family Leptolyngbyaceae; genus Leptolyngbya; species Leptolyngbya sp. CCNP1308. The sequence goes on from NZ_JAYGIH010000036.1 coordinate 15,093, forward strand.
CCAAAGCCTGTTCTGGAGCAGCATACCCCGCGCTGCCGATCACCGTAGCGGTGCGCTTGAGCTGTTCAGGATCAGCGATCGCCTTCGCCGACCCAAAATCCACTAGGGCAAAGGATCGCGGCGACGGAGGCGCAATAATGTTGGCAGGCTTAATGTCGCGGTGAATCACGCTGTGATCGTGAATGTAGACCAGCACGGGCAGCAGCTCGTAGAGCACCCGCTGCACCAGAGCTTCGCCACCAACTTCGGGGGATTGCTGAATGAGCTGATCGAGGTTGGGGCCGGGAATATATTCCTGCACCAAAAACTGCCCTTGGGCGTTGTCAATCACAGCCAGCAGGGCCGGAATTTGAGGGTGTTGGCCCAGGGTGGCCAGGCGATCGGCCTCGCGGTGAAAGCGATCGCGGAGAAAGGCGCGATCGCTTCCCACCGCCAAAGTCATCTGCTTGACCACGCAAACAACTGGCGGGTCGCTACTCTCATCCACCGCCAAATACGTACGCCCAAACCCGCCCTGACCCAGGAACTGCTGACAGCAATAGCGATCGGCTATCCATAGCGGCTGCCCGCAGGTTGTGCAAACCCTCGCCCTTTCATCATTCTCAGGCTGTGGACAAGCAGGGTTGATGCAAAGAGTGGTCAAAGGATGGCTCTATTCACGATCCAGCAATCTGCAATGCTAGAGATTTTAGGCTGGTGGGCAATGCCCACCCTACTGCGGACTACGGCAGACTCGTTTTTCTGCAAACCAGCGGCAGGATAATGCTTTGGATTGACTCCCCTCTCCCCAGGGAGAGGGGCTGGGGGTGAGGGCGCTAGGTTGGCACCAGCTCGCCGGGGCGGAGCTTGGCCCACTTACCCTGTTCTGCAACAAAGCTGTCGCAGCCGACTACGTCGAATTCCTGTTCAACCCCGTCATCGAGCATACGAATGTTGGCGTTGACCGTAGGATTCACTGCCTCGAAGCTGGGGGAATCGGTCAGATGAGGTTGTCTGTGCAGCTCTTCCACCGCGTGGTAAGTGGTGCAGCGATCGACGTAGTGGCAGTTTACACAAATGCACATAGCACGCCCCCAGCAGGAACACAGCAAGGTCAAGGCCGACATCTCCAGTCTAGCCAGCCCTCGGCTAAATGGCCGTCATTCTCAAGGCAGTCAGGGGCTTTTGCCGTAAAGGGGATGCGTTTTCTGGTAGTCTAGCTCAAGTTTTTTGAATGTCCCGGGCGGCCCAGCCCAGATGTTGCAAAATGAAAACCCAGATTGGGTTTTCGGCTGTTCTCTGCGGGGCCAGGGTGTCAAGACTAAAAAACCCTGTTGTAATGAAAGAAATGAGGGTTCATTGAATCCAACGCTATCACCCTTCTCCCTTGCAGTGGCTACAGAAAAATCGGCGCTTTCGCCAAAAACCTGGCCCTTCAGCGTTTCGCTACTGCCACAGCAAGCCTACCTGGTGGGGGGAAGTGTCAGAGATGCCCTGCTGCATCGCCAGGCCGACTATTTAGATCTCGACTTTGTGCTGCCGGAGCGGGCGATCGCCACCGCCCAATCCATCGCCCAGCACTACAGCGCGGGCTTTGTGGTGCTTGACACCGAGCACCAGATCGCGCGGGTGGTGTTTCCCCATGCCACCGTTGACTTTGCCCAGCAGGTGGGGCCAACCATTTACTCCGACCTGCACCGGCGCGACTTTACGATCAATGCGATCGCCTACAGCCCCCACAGCGAGACCCTGCTCGATCCCCTCGACGGCTGTGCCGACCTGGCCCGCAAAACCCTCTGCATGGTCGCCGCCGAAAACCTCGAAGACGACCCCCTGCGGCTGCTGCGGGCCTATCGCCAGGCGGCCCAGTTGGGCTTTAGTCTCGACCCCGCCACGCAACAAATCATTCGCGGGCTGGCTCCAGCTCTGGGGCGTATGGCCGCCGAACGGGTGCGCGGTGAGCTAGACTGCCTGCTCAGCCAGCCCGAGGGGTCTGCTCTGCTGGGTCTGGCCTGGCAAGATGGCCTGCTGCAAACCTGGCTACCCGAAGTCGATCGCACCCACCTAGATCGCCTGGCCACCCTCGATCAGCTAGCGGCTCAGTACCACGAGCGCTGGCCAGAGTTTTCGTACCTGCTGCACAGCTGGGTCAAAGAACAGACGACCCCCGGCCTGCACCGCAGCTGGCTCAAGGCAACCAAGCTCAGCCAGCTCTTGCCCCCCGACCTGGCCAGCGCCGAGACCACCCTGGCAAAACTCAAGTACAGCCGCGCCGAGCAGCAGGCGGTGCTGAGCATTCTCAAGGGCTGGCAATATCTGCATCAGCACCAGGGCAAAACCGGCCTACCCCCTGGTCAGCAGTATCATTTGTTCAAAATTGCCGGGGCGGGCTTTGGGGGTGTTGCCCTGCTGAGTTTGGCCTACGGCATGCCCGAGGCCTTAATTTTGCCGCTGGTGGAGCGCTACCTCACCCCCAACGACCCCGTTGCCCATCCCCAGCCCCTAGTGACAGGCAAGGACCTGGTGCAAGGGCTTGCCCTCAAACCAGGTCCTAAAATTGGTGAACTGCTAGAGGGCGTTCATTTGGCTCAAGCCGAGGGGCTCGTGGGCAGCCGCGAAGAGGCCCTAGAGTGGGTCAAGCGGCAGCTCTAGCCGTCAGGATTTAGCTACCGGGGGCAGGCTCAGATGCTTCCTCAACGGTGGTTTCGGCCTCAGAGGCATCAACGGCGTCGGGGGTTTCTTCAACAGTTACTTCGGGATCGGCCTCTTCGACGGCAGCTTCGGGGGCAGCCTCGTCGACATTGGCTTCGACGTTAGCCGGATCTTCCTCGGCGTCAACGGTGTCAGGGATCTCTTCGGTAGCCGCTTCAGGATCAATCTCTTCGACGGTGGTTTCTTCGGTCACCGCTTCAGAATCAGCTTCTTCAACGGCGGTTTCTTCGGTCACCGCTTCAGGGTCAGTTTCCTCAGTCAGGATGTCAGGGGTGGCAGCTTCGATCGCAGCCTCACGCTCGGCATCCAGTTCAGCCTCGATCGCCTCGACATCGACCGTGGGGGCGGCATCAGGGGTGGCGGCTTCGATGCCAGCTTCGCGCTCGGCATCGAGTTCAGCTTCGATCGCTTCAACGTCAACCGTGGGGGCGGCGGTTTCGGTTTCAGGGGCAACGGCTTCAGTGTCTTCGGTCACTTCGGCCTTGGGGTCTTCGGCCTGGGCGGGCAGGCCTAGGGCCAGGCCGGCGAGGGTAAGGCTACTGGCAGCGAGGGCAAACTTACGGTAAATCGTCATTATGTCTCTCCTGAAAAAGCGTCTTCCGATGGAGCTGGGAAGTTAATGCTACAAAAGTGCTACAAGAACTACTCCCAACGCTTGGTGAACTTATCACGGGGTTAAGAGCACAGCCAAAGGTGTTAAGGAAGAAGTATGAAGTTTTGATTAAGCGATTGGAATAACTTTGGTTAAGGCTCTGTTTGGGAACTTTTGCCCCAGCCGAGTCATCTAGGGGTGATCGATCGCCGCCGCTTTGGTTAAGAAACATTGAAAAAGGCTACATTACCCAAGGAGGCAGTCTAGGTCATAGCCGCATTTTTCTTTGGGAATGTTAAGCGTTGTCAAAGCCTGTCTCACCCGTTCTGCGGTCAGCCTGGGCTGGCCCTGTCTACCCATTTCCCGCTGCCCATGACTATTGCTTCAGCCTCGACCTCTCAGTACGGCGATCGCGCCATTCTCCAGGCCGGCGTAGACCCGCTGGAGAAATGGCCTAATCCTTCGGAGAATATCTATACCATTCACCTAGAGCACCCAGAATTTACGGCGCTGTGCCCGCGATCGGGCTACCCAGACTTTGGCACCATTGTGGTGGACTATTGCCCAGGGCCATGGGTGGTGGAGCTTAAGGCGTTTAAGCTCTACATCAACAGCTTTCGCGATCAGCGCATCAGCCATGAGACTGTGGCCAACCAAATCGCCGATCGCCTGTGGCATGAGCTACAGCCCCAGGGGCTGCGGGTGATTGGTGACTATACCCGGCGCGGTGGAGTAAAGACAGTGATTACGGTCAAAAAAGGCAGTTGCGAAGGATTTGAGCCCTACACCCCCAACGTGCTCTAGCGCCAGTTCGGATGTGGGCTAGGAAAGGAGGGCCAAAGCCGTTGCCAGGCTTGAACGTTCAAACCTGGCAACCCGTTAGTGGCGCGTTTCGACTCGGGAACAAGCAATTCATCCAACCGTAGTTAGCTCAGATTGCTCAGGTCGTCGAGGTCGTCTAGCAGTTCGTCAGAAGTGGGTTCTGGCGCAGGTGCATTGAGTAGGGCGTCGAGGTCGAGACTGTCGGTGTTGAAGTCGTTGTCTAGACCGAAATCATCAACTTGACCGCTGTCTGCTTCACCTTCTAGCAGGGCTGCTAGGCCAAAATCGCTCTCCTCTAACTCGGATGAAGCCGTCTCGGGAGCAAACTCATCGATCGCAAACTCGGAGCTGGGTGCTGAGGTCGGTTCGTTAAGCAGGGCATTGAGATCGAGACTGTCGGCGTTGAAGTTGTTATCTAGGTCTAAGTTTTCGACTCGACCGCTCTCCGCTTCACCCTCTAGCAGGTCAGCCAAGCCGAAGTCGCCTTCGTCTAAGGCTGGTGCCGCCTCGGCAGCGAACTCACCCATTGCAAATTCGGAACCCGACTCTAAGGCAGGTTCGTTGGGTAGAGCATTGAGGTCGAGACTGTCGGCATTGGTATCTATCTCTAGGCCAAAATCGTCCATTTGGCCGCTGTCTACTTCACTCTCTACCAGGCCGGCTAAGCCAAATTCGTCTACCTCTGGCCCTGGTGAAGTCATCTCCGGGGAAAATTCGTCAGTGTCATCAAAATTCAGCTCAGATAGATCAGAGATGGCTTCTGGCTCTGATGTATGGAATTCATCTACGTCGGGACTGTCGGTGTCAACATCAGCATCTAAGCTCCAATCATCGACTTGCCCCCTGTCTGACTCGCTCTCTAGCATGACAGCTAGGTCTGAGGCTTCCTCATCTACTGCCGGTGGGGGCGCTGCTGAGGTGAACTCGTTCATATCCAGGCTGATTTCGCTGTCGGCTATCAGAGCGGCTTCGTCGGTGATCGCGGCTTCCGGTGGCATCGCTGCGAGCATCGCACTGTCTAGATCAAACGCTGGGTCATCAGCCACGGGGGTAGATGACTCTGTGTAAGGGACTTGCAGTTGTAGTCTGGCTTCATAGGCCTGCTCAAGCTCTTGGGTGCGCTGGGTCAGCTCATCTTGGTAGTGCTCAATCTTTTCGGCCAGTTTTTGCTCGTACTCAGCTCTGAGGCTTTCCTCTAACTCTCTGCGGAGGTTTAGTTCTAATTCTGCGGCAGAGGGGGCGAGATCTGTGGGCACTGGGCCACTGGTCTGGGCCGTCTGTAGCCGGGCCTCATAGTCTTGTTCCAGTTGGGCCAGGCGCTGGTTGTACTCGGCCTGAAGTCGGGCTTCGATCTCAGCGGTGTCAGCGGTATTGCCACTGGCTACGGCTGTCGGTTCTGGCACTAAGGCACCCAGGGAAGTCTCGCCCGGAGTGGTCTGGCGGGCCTGTTCTTGGTCTTGGTAGTGGGCGATCGCCTCCGCCAGCCGCTGATCGTAGTCTTGCTGAGCCTGCGATCGCGCCTCCACCAGTTTTTCTTGCAGGTGCTGCTCGTAGGCCTGCTGAATCTTGGTGGCTGCTTCTTTCAGGCGGGTCTCGTACTGCTTGCGAATGCGCTGTTCGGTGGTGCTGTCTGCATCAACGGGGGCACCGCCCATTACACTCTGGCGGGTGCGGTACTCAGACTCTAGCTGACCGCGCCGCTCCTCAAACTGATCCTCATACTGCTCCATCTTCTCGGCGAGATGAGCTTCGTAATCTCGCTGCAGCTGCTGGGTGGCATCGCGCAGCCGCTGCTCGTGCTGTCTCTCTAGCTCCTCTTGGCGCTTTTGGCTCTGCTGCAAAGCCTCGGTCAGCTCATTCACCTGGCCCTGGCGTAGGTAATACCCCACAATAACCGCTAGCAGTAAGCCGATTAAAGCAGCAACGATAAGCCCTTGCGTAAGTTGAGGCATGGTGAATCTTCCCCTGTAGAGTTCAAAGACGAGCCGTAGAGTATTCACGCCTGAGGGGCAGAAAACCAGCCGCTACCCCGCCTTTGCAGCCACTTTCTAGCTGCTAAATAGTGACGATCAATGATATACGCTGCGCTCCGTTTGGGATCTCAAATTTGCCCAGTCTAGGGCGGGGCTAACCCTGGGCGATCGCCCAGATTCACCCGTTCCATAACAGATTATGACCGTGGGGAGAGCGGCTCGGCGACTCCCTAGGTCATCCTCTACAATGAAGCTACGGTGTATCGGCGCAGTAAATCTGGGCCGTAGCCCACCGTACTTGCCCCACTACGTTTTTGCGTATGACCCAGTCTTCCCACCGCCAGCCTGCTGCTACCGATGCCTCTGCGCCCAATCAACCTGAGGACGATGCCCTCAAGCTGGCCTACGCCATTGCGGCCGCCGCCGATGAGCGCAAAGCGGGCAACATCACAATTTTGCAGGTGGGAGATGTGTCGTACTTAGCTGACTATTTTGTGGTGGCCACTGGCTTCTCGGCGGTGCAGGTGCGCGCCATTACCCGCTCCATCGAAGCTACCCTAGAGACTGATCACAACCGCCGCCCGCTGCGGGTCGAAGGCCAGGGCGAGGGCAGCTGGATCGTCATGGACTACGGCGAAGTCATTGCCCACATCTTTATGCCTGAGGCCCGAGACTATTACGATTTGGAGGCATTTTGGGGCCACGCCAACCAAATTCTTTACCAGCCTTCGGGCCAGCACTTTAGCCCTGCCCAGCTCTAACCGCTCGCTACATCCATTGTCCGGCGGAACACAAATTCCCAGACAGCGATTCCTATTGGTAGGCAATTCGTTTAGGCTATAGCTAGATTTGCGTATTGTCGGTGGCCATGTCTCAACGATGTCCAGTACCGGCTGAGCAGCAGCCCCTCAACGAATATCAGGACGTGCGTGAGTCCTGGTTCTATAGCTGGGGCAGCCGCGATCTGACAGGCTATCTCAAACCCCTGATTATTCTTTGGCTGGTCGGCTGGGGTGTGGCTGGGCCGATGGCCGCCGCTAGCTTTGCCCCTGCTAAACACCCGCTTCCCTTTGGCCTCAGCGGAGCCCTAGGGGCTATGGTGCTGCCCATGCTGACGCTTCTCCAACTCTACGTCGGCTGGGCCCACGTGGGCGGGCGACTGCGGCAGACCACCGTGCCCTACGAAGAGTCGGGCTGGTACGACGGTCAGCTCTGGGTTAAGCCTGAAGAGGTCTCAAACCGCGATCGCCTGATCGTAGATTATGAAGTGCAGCCCGTGCTCCAGCGTATTCGCCGCACTCTGGGGGTCATGGCCCTCCTGCTGGCCGGGGGGCTGATTGCCTGGCCCCTGGTATAGTGGGCATCGCCGCATTATCCTTGTACACCACCGCAGAGCGTCCCCTATGACTAGCAGTCGGGTTAATCGACACCAAACCAAAGAGCTAGAAATTCAGCTGCTGCGGGAGGGCATTGCAGAGTCTACCCACCTGGCCCACGTGGCGGTCTGTGACGACCGGGGGCGCACGTTGTCGGTGGCGGGCAACGGCGAATTGGGCACGTTTATTCGTTCGGCTCTCAAACCCTTTCAGGCTCTGGCGGTGACCGCAGCAGGGGCGCTAGAGCGCTACGGCCTTGACGATCGCGACTTGGCCATTATGTGTGGTTCGCACCAGGGCACTATTGAGCAGGCGCGCCAGGCTTTTCACATTCTCTGGCAGGCCGATCTTGACCCCATGGCCCTGCGCTGCCCTACCCCAGCAGGTAAAAAAAGCCCGCTTGAGCACAACTGCTCGGGCAAACACGCCGGCATGCTAGCCGTGTGTCAGCAGCGCAACTGGCCCTTAGCCACCTATCTCGATCGCGGCCATCCGATCCAAAAGCTGATTTTGACCCGCATTTCAGAACTGCTGGGCATGCCCTCTGATGAGTTTATCTGCGCCCACGACGACTGCGGTGCCCCCACCTACTTCATGCAGCTCAGTCAGATGGCCTCCCTGTTTGCTATGCTCTCCTCCGGCAACAACCTGGATATGGAGCGCATTGTCCGGGCCATGACCAGCCATCCCGACATGGTGGGTGGCCCAGGCACCTTTGACACCACGCTCATGAATCTCACCCACGGAGCCTTGGTCAGCAAGTCGGGAGCCGAGGGCATTCAGTGCATTGGCCGGGTGGGCGAGGGGCTGGGCCTGTCGATTAAGGTGATCGATGGCGCTAAGCGGGCCAAGTACGCCACCGCCATCTTCGCCCTGCGGCAGCTCGGCTGGATTACACCCACCGTAGCCGACACCCTGGCCGAAACCTATATGAAAGTTGGCGAGTTTACGCGCCTCGATGTCATGGGTGATCTGCCCATGATGTACTAAGCCCCAGGGGGCATTCCCTTCCCCGTCTGATAGCGCTGAGGTTGGCCTTTGCCGCCTAAAAGACAGGCAACACTGCTTAAGGGAAGGCATAGTTCAGCTATTCGACAGGCTGAAATGCCTTTGAGGTAAGGGATTTAGGGCGATCGCCTCAAAAAAATCTAATTCAAACGAAAATTAGATTGTTATCTGAGAACATTTAGCGCTATAGTAGATAAGCCGACGCGGGGTAGAGCAGTCTGGTAGCTCGTCGGGCTCATAACCCGAAGGTCCATGGTTCAAATCCATGCCCCGCCACCAAAGTGAAAAAAGGACTTCTGGAAATTTCTGGAAGTCCTTTTTTTGTTTGCCCCATCTTGGCCAACCTGCCCCCAATGGGGGATAGTGATTTCTGTTCACCCTGTCGAGGCCAGCACCGATGGCTCAGCCCAAGATCATTGTGTTAGACGACGACCCCACCGGGTCTCAGACGGTGCACAGTTGTCTGCTGCTCATGCAGTGGGACGTAGACACTCTACGCCAGGGGCTGCGCGATGCCTCGCCGATTCTCTTTGTGCTCACCAATACCCGCGCCCTCACCGCTGCCGCCGCTGAGCAGGTGACTAGAGAGGTTTGCCAGAATTTAAAGCAGGCGATCGCCCTCGAAGGCCTCCAAGATTTTCTCGTCGTCAGCCGCTCTGACTCGACTCTGCGGGGGCACTATCCGGTGGAGACCGATGCGATCGCCCAGGAACTCGGCCCCTTCGACGCCCACTTTTTGGTGCCCGCCTTTTTTGAGGGGGGCCGCATCACCCGCGACAGCGTTCACTACCTGATGGTGGATGGCGTACCCACGCCGGTTCACGAGACTGAATTCGCCAAAGATTCGGTGTTTGGCTACAGCACCAGCTATCTGCCCGACTACGTAGCCGAAAAGACCGCTGGGCGCATCCCGGCCACATCTGTGGAACGTTTTATCCTTGAGGACATGCGGGCGGGTTCGCTAGATCGGCTGATGGCCCTAGAACACAACGTCTGCTGCGCTGTGGATGGCGAGACCCAGGCCGATCTGAACCAGTTCGCCCAGGATTTGCTCGCTGCTGCCGCCCAGGGCAAAAAATTTCTGTTTCGCAGCGCCGCTAGCATTCTCACCGCCCTAGCCGCCCTGCCGCCTCAGCCCATTGACGCTGACCATATGGGTACTTACGTGCGCGGGGGCTTGCCTGGGGCCATCATCGTTGGCTCCCACGTCAAGAAGACCACCCAGCAGCTAGAAACCCTGCTGCAAGAAGCGGGTGTCATTGGCATTGAAGTCGATGTGGCGCAGCTCCGAGATGGCTCATCAGAAGCTCACAAAGCGCTGCTAGCGGATATTCTCCAGCGGGTCAATCAGGCCCACGGCAGTGGTCAAGTACCCGTGATCTACACCAGCCGCCAGGAGCTCGCCTTTGATACCATTCAGGCCCGTCTCGACTTTGGTGTCGAAGTCTCTTCGCTGCTGATGGAGGTAATCAAAGGATTGCCCGATGATATTGGATTCCTCATCAGCAAAGGCGGCATTACCTCTAACGACACCCTCAGCACCGGGCTCGATCTACGTACCGCCCGCCTGCTCGGTCAAATTTTACCTGGCGTCTCTGCCGTGCGTACCCCCGCCGATCATTCCCAGTTTCCTAATTTACCCGTGGTGCTGTTCCCCGGAAACGTGGGGGATGAGAATGCGCTAGCGATCGCCTATCAGCGATTAACGAGCCGATAGGAAAGATCAGGAAGATGAGGAGATGATGCGATCAGGAGAAGCCCCTATAGCGATCGATCTGCCCACAGAATTCCACTCCCTTATCTCTCCTGCTTCCCTATCTCCCCCACTCCCTCAACGACTCGCCGCCTGCCGCTCCTCTCGCAGATCGTCAATGAGTTGGGCTAGCTGATCGCTGTCGGTGTGGTAGACCTCGTTACAAAAGTGACAGATGGCTTCGGCCCCATCGTCTTTTTCAATCATGTCTTGCAGTTCGTCTTCACCCAGCATTTTGAGGGCGCGCAGCATGCGATCGAACGAACAGGGGCAAGAAAACTGCACCATTTGGGTTTCGGGCAAAACCTCCAGCCCCAGATCACCCACCAGTTCATCAAAGATTTGAGGCAGGGTTTTGTTCGCCCGGAGTAGGGGGGTAAATCCGGTTAAGCCAGCCAGGCGACTTTCGATCAGATCCACCATTTCAGTGTCTTCGGCGGCGCGGGGCAAAATTTGCAGCAGCAGGCCCCCAGCGGCTTCTACGCCATCGGCACCGACAAACACGCCCAGCACAAGGGCTGAGGGAGTTTGCTCAGAGTTCACCAGGTAGTGGGTGAGGTCGTCGCCAATTTCCCCTGTGATCAACTCAACGGTGCTCGAATAGGGGTAGCCATAGCCCATGTCGCGCACCACGTAGACATAGCCCTTGCGGCCTACGGCTCCACCGACATCGAGCTTGCCCTGGGCATTGGGAGGCAACTCCACAGCGGGATTGTCCACGTAGCCACGGGCGGTGCCATCCATACCGGCATCCACCAGAATGCCGCCCAGGGGGCCATCGCCCCGCACGCGAATATTTACTCGTCCCTGGGGTTGCTTCATGCTAGAAGCTAGCAGCAGCCCTGCCGAGAGGGTACGGCCTAAAGCAGCCGTAGCTACGTAGGAGAGGTTGTGGCGCTGCCGGGCCACCTCGGTAAGTTTAGTGGTGATGACGCCGACCACTCGTATACCGCCATCGGCGGCGGTAGCCCGAATCAATTGATCTACCATGCGCTGCCCCAGTTTTCCCTTAATATTGCTTATTAATAATTGTAAGAGGTTTGGGAGTGCGGGTTTGGGGTGGTTTACCTACCCAGAGGATGCGGCTGGGTTGCCTGCTCTGTTTCTCCATGCCATTGGTTTTCTTTTGGCATACTGAGAGGTGTTGTTTGCGGGCCATCACCGTCTTATGCTAGGCACATTTCAGCAAAGCCACCTGCGCATTGAGGTCAATGCTACTCAAGAGCACATTCAGTCCAGCTTGGTGCAGCCTAGCCAGTTTTGCCAGTGGCTTTGGCCCCAGCGATTCAGCCAGGGGTTGCCTGACAAGATCCAAGGTGGACTAAGCTTTGACAGTTATCTTGGCCCCGTTGAAATTCACCACGATGTCGAGCAGGTCAACGACCACAGTCTGTATATGGTGCTTTCCGGGGGTATTGATGGCTTCCACGAATGGTATTGGGGTGACCAGTGGGTGCAGTCCCGTCTGGAGGGGGTATCGGTGCTACCCCTCAATCTAGGCCAAAGTCTGGGGATGGCGCGACTGCGGCAGTTTTTAGAGCAGTCTGCCCATTAGCCTTAGCTTTGAGCCATTAGGCCAAGGGCACTTGCCCCAACACCTGCACCAGTTCGTCTAGAAACTGGCCCTGGGCTTTAATGATGCGTTTTTTAGCTTCTTCTAGCTCAAACCAGGCGGCCTGGTCAACCTCGGGAAATTCACGCAACACCCCGGAGTTGGGTGGCCATTCCAGCATGAAGGTATTGCTGTGTAAATTTGCGGGGTTGAAGTTGCCCTCAAAGGCCCAGGCAAAGACTAGTTTGCCCCCCGCCTGCCGCACCGGCTGGAGCGGTCGAAAGTTGCCAGTGGGGGCTTGGCCGGTTTCTTCCAAAAATTCGCGCTTGGCGGCTTCGAAGGTGTCTTCTCCAGGATCGATTTCACCCTTGGGAATTGTCCAGGCTTGCCAGCGGCGATTGGCCCAGTAGGGACCGCCAGAGTGCACCAGCAGCACTTCCAAGCGGTGATCCTGGGTTCGATACATGAGTAGCCCTGCGCTTTTTTTAGCCATGGCAGCGATCGCGCCATACCCTCAGCCCATCTAGCTAGCTTTGGGCATGCCATCCTCAAGTAATTGGCAGTTACAACCTCAGACCCGGAACTCCTTCGACCATCCGATTGTAGCGGGCGGGTCTAAAAACGCTCGGTCTGACCTCCCCTCAAGATTCCCACCCCCCCTCAACCGGCATCCCTCAACCAGCCTAAAGATGAGCTAGTTTAGACAAAGACATTCTGGAGAAACCCCTTCGATGCCAGTGTCTTGGCGTAGCATACCGATAGCTGAGGTCTAACGGCTGAAGCCTGCTTTAGATCATTGACAAAATCGGCCAAAATAACTATGCCCTACTACTGCGATCTTGGCCCTGGCCAAAAGGTATATCTTGATAACCCCGGTCCAACTACCTTAATTACTCTGGCTAGCGGCAGTGCTGGCCAGCAGCAGCAGTCGAGTACCCAGATACACACTGGCCCTTGGACAGAGGTGCCTCAAATAGCCAGGGTAGGCAGTGGGGCGCTCCTGCGCTGTGTTACAGCCCAGGGTACATATACCTGGCAGATTCAGGGTATGCAAATTGGGGCCGCACCCACAAATGCCTGGGTTGCCGACCAGGCCACCCCTATGCAGGCTACCGAGGTTGGTTTGTCTTCGATGGCGTCTATGCAGCCGATGGCCCCGATGGAACCCATGGCCCCGATGCGCATGGGCGATATGCAGATGTCGATGAACCCTATGACGATGCGCATGGGCAATATGACCCTAGGGCTAGACGCTCCGGCGGCCAGCACCCAGCAATTTTGCACCCAGTGCGGTGCGGCGATCGCCTGGGGCGATCGCTTCTGCGGTAGCTGTGGACATCAGCTGCATCAGCCTTAGATACCTACAAAAAATCGGGAGAATGCTTTCCCCGATCTAATCCGACAATTGAGATGTAATCCAGCCCTCAGTTGCCAGCTTGGCCGGATAGCTGAGGGTCTGAGATGTGGCCCTAGGCAACTGGCTTGGCGCTTTCAACCTGAGCGGCACTTTCCCGATCGCCCGCAAAGAACGTAGCGTAGAACCAGCCCGCCAGCAGTGCCCCTAGAATGGGTGCCACCCAAAAGAGCCATAGCTGGCCAAACAGTGGCCCCCCGACAAACAGCGCCGGGCCGGTGCTGCGAGCCGGGTTTACCGAAGTATTGGTCACCGGAATGCTAATCAGGTGAATTAGCGTCAGCGCTAGGCCAATCGCCACTGGGGCTAGGCCCACTGGGGCTCGAAAGTCGGTAGCCCCCAGGATGATCATCAAGAAAAAGAAGGTCATCACCACTTCGCACACGAAGCAAGCCAAGAGGCTAAAACCACCGGGCGAATGAGCTCCAAACCCATTGGTAGCCAAGGGATTGCCCGCAGAGGGGTCAATGGCAAACCCCGGCTGGCCAGTGGCAATAATATAGATAATGCCAGCGCCTAAGATGCCACCCAAGACCTGGGCCACAATGTAGGGCAGCAACTCACTACTCGGAAACCGTCCCCCCGCCCACAGCCCGAAGGATACCGCCGGATTGAGGTGACACCCTGAAATATGACCAATAGCGTAGGCCATGGTCAGCACTGTTAACCCGAACGCCAGGGAAACACCTAAAAAGCCAATGCCCAGGTTAAAGGCACCACTGCTATCTAAAAACTTACCTGCCAGCACGGCGCTACCACAGCCGCCCAGCACTAGCCACAACGTACCAAAAAATTCAGCCACACAACGCTTTGTGAGAGGCATTGTCACCACTCCTACCAATGAAGTTTATAAAGCCGATTAGTATTGTCAAATACAGATGAGAACGACAACCTATATCACCTGGCAAGATTACCTCAAGACTATAAAAGTTTGATAAGCCCCAGCGATACCCAACCCCTCTTGCCATGGCCACGCCCATTCCCCTAGCCTGGTACCCTGGAATAGGCGCGGCGCAGTAGCGCCCCGAGACCTGCTCAAAGGGGGGGCACCAGCCTCAGCGTCGTCAATTCTTAGGGTTGTTAAGAAATACAGCACTCACTATGGGAATGCAAGTTTGGCCGGGTCGTCCCCATCCCCTGGGTGCCACCTGGGATGGCACGGGCACCAACTTCGCCCTGTTTTCAGAGAATGCTACAGGGGTTGATCTCTGTCTCTTTGATGCGGCCAACCAGGAAACTCGTATTCCCCTGACTGAGGTTGACAACTATGTGTGGCACGGCTACCTCGTCGGGGTCAGGCCTGGACAGCGCTATGGCTTTCGGGTAAAAGGGCCGCATCATCCCAAGGCTGGACAGCGGTTTAACCCCTACAAGCTGCTGATCGACCCCTATGCGAAGGCTGTAGACGGCGATGTCCAGTTTGACCCAGCTATCTTTAGCTATGACCTGGGAGCAACCCACGACCTCGAAAGTCTCGATCTATCGTTTTCTGAGGTCGATAGCGCCCCGTTTATGCCCAAGGCGGTGGTGATTGACCCGAGTTTTGACTGGGAGGGCGATCGCCCCCTCGATATTCCTTGGCATCGCACCATTATCTACGAAGCCCACGTCAAAGGGTTTACCCAGCGCCACCCCGATGTGCCAGAGCCGCTAAAAGGCACCTATGCCGGGCTAGCCCATCCAGCCGTAATTGACCACCTCAGCTGCTTGGGCGTCACCGCTGTAGAGCTCCTACCTGTCCACCACTTCCATGCCTACCCGGGGCATTTAGCCAACACAGGGCTGCGCAACTACTGGGGTTATGACTCCCTTAGCTACCTGGCTCCCTACGGTGGCTACAGCAGTGCTGGGCAAGCTGGGGGGCAGGTCAACGAGTTTAAGCAGATGGTTAAAGCGCTGCACCAGGCCGGCATTGAAGTCATTTTAGACGTAGTCTATAACCACACTGGCGAGGGCAGCCACCTGGGCCCAACCATCAGTCTGCGGGGCATCGACAATGCAGCCTACTACCGCCTAGTCGAGGATGCCCCCCGCTACTATATGGACTTTACCGGCTGCGGCAACTCGCTCAATGTGCGCCATCCCCAGGTGCTGAAGCTGATTATGGATAGCTTGCGCTATTGGGTGCTAGAGATGCATGTTGACGGCTTCCGATTTGACCTGGCCTCGGCCTTGGCTCGCGAACTGTACGAAGTAGACAGTTTGGCGGCTTTTTTCGACATCATCCACCAAGACCCGGTGCTGTCTACCATTAAGCTGATTGCTGAACCCTGGGATTTAGGGGAGGGGGGCTACCAGGTGGGTAACTTTCCGCTGCTTTGGTCAGAGTGGAACGGCAAATACCGCGATTCTATGCGCGACTTTTGGCGCGACCACGACTGCCGTTTGGGGGAGTTTGCCTTTCGGGTTACCGGCAGTTCTGACATTTATGAGGCCAACGGCAAGCGTCCCCACGCCAGTATCAACTTCATCACCTGCCACGATGGCTTTACCCTGCGGGATTTGGTCAGCTACAACGAAAAGCACAACCTGGCCAACCACGAAAATAATCGCGACGGCGAGAGCTACAACCGATCCTGGAACTGCGGTGCCGAGGGTGAAACCGACGACCCGGCCATTCTGGCCCTGCGGCACAAGCAGCAGCGCAACTTGCTGGCTACGCTGCTGCTCTCCCAAGGGGTACCCATGCTGCTCGGTGGCGACGAACTCAGTCGTACTCAGCAGGGCAACAACAACACCTACTGTCAAGATAGCGAGTTATCTTGGTTCGACTGGGATCTGAGCCCTCTCGGGCGTGACCTGCTGTCTTTTACGAGTAAGCTCATTCAGCTGCGACAAAACCACCCTACCTTTGCCCGTCGCCACTGGTTTCAGGGGCGTGCCATCCACGGGTCTGAGGCTCACGACATTGGTTGGTACAATCCCGACGGCAGCGAAATTACGAACAATCAGTGGCACGACGGTGCAGCCAAAGCCATTGCGGTGTTTCTCAACGGCGAAGAGTTGATGAGCTTTGAGCCCCAGGGGCAGCGGTTAATGGACGACAGTTTTTTGCTGTTTTTTAATGCCCAGGCCGACCCGCAAGAATTTCATATCCCGCCTTTGCGTAAAAACCAGTCCTGGTTGATGGTGATTAATACTGAAGAGACGTCTGGTTTTGTGGCAGATAGGCAGGTTTACCACCCCGGCACTGCGATCGCAGTGGCTGACTTTTCGCTAGTGGTGCTCACCAGCCCCCGTTCTAAATCTACTGCGGGCTGAGCCCATGCTGACCTACGAGCGCATCTATGCCGTAGTTCGCCAAATTCCTCGGGGTCAAGTCGCCACCTATGGACAGGTTGCTGAGCTAGCGGGTCTAGTGGGTAAACCTCGCCTGGTGGGCTATGCCCTCTACCGAGTCGATATGGCCAATGATGACGTACCCTGGCAGCGAGTCATCAATGCCAGGGGAGAAGTGTCTGAGTCGCCCCGCCGCAACGGCACCGACTATATTCAGCGGGCCATGCTAGAGGACGAAGGCATTGAGTTTGACCACCGGGGTCGCATTGACCTGAGCCAATACAAATGGTGCCCGCCCGATAGCGTGATCGAGCAGGCACTAGCAGCATTTAGAGAAAAACTGGACTGAGCAAGAGCCTAGTCAACGGCCACAGCCACTTCCTCTTCCTCGACGTAGACCTCTTCGGGTTCGTCGATGACTTCACCGGCCTGCTCGGCGGCTTGGCGACGCATGGCTTCGCGGTACTTGGCGGCCATTTCCTCAGCCTTGTCGTAGACCAAGTCAGGGTTCTTCACCATATCGCCGGGCTCGGGCTCTAGCTGCTTAGTCGAGAGCGAGATCCGCCCCCGCTCGGCATCGAGGTCGATGATCATGACCTTGATTTCGTCGTTGACGTTGAGCACGCTATGGGGCGTATCGATGTGGTCGTGGGAAATCTCAGAGATGTGCAGCAGACCACTGACGCCGCCGATATCGATAAAGGCACCGTAGGGCTTGAGACCGCGCACCGCACCCAGCACCACTTCGCCCACCTGAAGACCGTTCATCTTGCGCTCGACCAAGGCGCGGCGGTGGCTGAGCACCAAACGGTTGCGCTCTTCGTCCACTTCCAGAAACTTGAGGGGCAGGTCTTCGCCCACCAGGTCTTCCTTAGGCTTGCGGGTGCTGATGTGGGAGCCAGGGATAAAGCCCCGCAACCCCTCAATCCGCACCAGAGCACCACCGCGGTTGGTGGCAAATACCCCAGAACGCACGGTGGCGTCTTCCTGCTGGAGCTGGCGCACCCGTTCCCAAGCGCGCATGTACTCAATGCGGCGAATGGAGAGGGTCAGCTGACCGTCTTCATTTTCGTCGGTAAGAATAAAGAACTCGCGGGTTTCGTTGGAGCGCAACACCTCTTCAGGATGGTCAACCCGGTTGATCGACATTTCCTGAATCGGGAGATAGGCGGCGGTTTTAGCACCGATATCAATCAGGGCGCCCCTGGGCTCAAGGCTAAACACGGTGCCAGAAACCGTATCGCCTGGGTTGAAGTGATAGTCGTACTTGTCTAAAAGTGCGGCAAAGTCTTCGTGTGTAAACCCGATGTCAGCGTCCTTTACGTCCTGATTGAGCATGCTAGTGTTGTCCTATTATTTCTCCGTAATACTGCGGTTTCCGTGTAGACGTACAAAACAATCAACTCAGATATGTGACAGCCAGCCCCCACGCAGCAGCGTGCCGACATAGACAGCCCGATAAACCCACAGGATTAAAATTATAGCTGAATAGGCGGTGTTGTTGATCTACGCCGCTAGGATTGGTTTGAGTTTGCCCTCAAATTCACTGCCAATACTAGCTCATAGCGATTGGGCAGAAATCACGTAGGTGGAGGCCTGGCCGTTCTCGGGATTGCCCACGGGGCGATCGCCCCGGTCATCTTGAAGCTGGCTCAACGTTTCTGCAAAATCGCGAATGCCCTGAAACTGACGATACACCGAGGCAAACCGCACAAAGGCCACCTCATTCATGGCCTGGAGTTTGGCCAGCACCATGTCGCCAATCTCAGCGCTGCTCACCTCGCGGGTGGCCCGCTGCTGCAGTTCGGCCTCAATGTCATCGACGATCGCCTCCATGGCCAGGGACGACACCGGGGTTTTTTCGCAGGCCCGCACAATACCCCGCAGCACCTTGGATCGCTCAAACAGTTCTCGGTCCGCGCTGCGCTTGATTACCGTAACGGGCACATACTCAATGCGCTCGTAGGTCGTAAATCGTCGCTCACACTGCAAACACTCTCGCCGTCTGCGAATACTGCGTCCTGCCTCCGCCGATCGCGATTCTAAGACTCGATTGTTCAGATGCTGACAGAACGGGCAATGCATAGACACACTCCCAACGGGAGGAAAAGACCGAGCCACAGTGCTTTAAAGCCATTGCAGCCGGGAAAAAATAAAGGCAAACCTTCCCATCAGCGGAAAGGCTTGCCTCTATATTAATTAAATTGTGAGAAAACAATCGAAATGAATCGAAAGTCCTGCCAAATTTGCGTAAACCCCAGGCTAGCGTCAGTCTAAATGACTAGGTCGCCAGGATTAATCCTTAGAAATGCGGGGGGGTTCGCGGAATGCGATCGCAAAGAAAAGGGTGCCAATGATGCAGGCAAAAATGAAGATGTAAGCGACAGCTTCCATGGTGAAAAGGCTCCTATCTCAACCGGGTTATCTTTAGTTTACAAGGATTAGATGGAACGTGCCCGGCGGATGATGGCTTAGAATCAACCGCCGGGCACCTTAGCTCACGGGAAACTAAACCGTTTCTTCTTTACGAGTACTGGTATCTCCCACCTTCGCAAAGAAACCCCATTCCACCTGTTCGGGAGACAGGTCGGGGTCAACACCTGCAAACACATCGCGGAACAAGGTACGAGACCCGTGCCAGATGTGACCAAAGAAGAACAGCAACGCAAACACCGCGTGACCGTAGGTAAACCAGCCCCGAGTGCTCGTGCGGAACACCCCGTCAGAACCGAGGGTTTCGCGATCGAACTCAAAGGGTTCACCCAGTTGGGCTTTACGAGCATAGCGCTTCACCAGAGCAGGCTCAGAGATCGTTTGACCGCCGAGCTCACCGCCGTAGAAGGTCGCAGTTACGCCAGTCTGCTCAAAGCTGTACTTAGACTCAGCCCGACGGAAGGGAATGTCAGCCCGAACGACGCCATCTTTGTCGACCAACACCACGGGGAAGGTTTCAAAGAAGTTGGGTAGGCGGCGCACAAACAGTTCGCGCCCTTCTTTATCTTTGAAGACCGGGTGACCCAGCCAGCCCTCGGCGATACCATCGCCCTGAACCATGGGGCCAACCCGGAACAAACCACCCTTAGCAGGGCTGTTGCCCACGTAGTCGTAGAAGGCCAGCTTCTCAGGAATACCGGCGTAGGCCTCGGCTAAGGAGTATCCGGCGTTGACATCGCCCTGAACCCGACGCTGAATCTCTTGCTTAAAGTAGTCGCCATCCCACTGGTAGCGGGTGGGGCCAAACAGCTCGATGGGGGTAGCGGCACTGCCGTACCACATGGTGCCAGCCACCACAAAGGCCGCAAAAAACACCGCTGCGATACTACTAGACAGCACTGTCTCGATGTTACCCATGCGCAGGGCCTTGTAGAGGCGCTGGGGTGGGCGCACCGTCAGGTGAAACAGGCCAGCGATAATGCCCACAATCCCGGCGGCGATGTGGTGAGCCACAATACCTCCCGGGTTGAAGGGGTTAAAGCCTGCCGAGCCCCACTCGGGGGCAACCCCCTGCACATGGCCGGTAAGGCCGTAGGGGTCAGACACCCACATGCCAGGGCCCCAGAGACCGGTCAGGTGGAAGGCTCCAAAGCCAAAGCAGAGAAGGCCCGACAGGAACAGGTGAATACCAAACATTTTGGGCAGATCCAGCGCCGGTTCCCCGGTGCGAGGATCGCGGAATAGATCTAGATCCCAATAGACCCAGTGCCAGCAGGCGGCTAAAAATAGCAGCCCCGACAGCACGATGTGAGCCGCTGCCACCCCCTCAAAGGACCAAAAGCCAGGGTTGGCGGCGGCGCCAGTGACGCTCCAGCCACCCCAAGAATCGGTGACGCCCAGGCGAGCCATAAAGGGCAGCACAAACATGCCCTGCCGCCACATGGGGTTCAGCACAGGGTCGCTGGGGTCAAAGGTAGACAGTTCAAACAGGGCCATCGAGCCAGCCCAGCCAGCTACTAAGGCCGTATGCATTAGGTGTACAGCAATCAGTCGCCCGGGATCGTTAACGACGACCGTGTGTACCCGGTACCAGGGTAGTCCCATTGACTACGCGCCTCCTCTAGGTAAAACAATGTTGTTTTGGGAATTGTCTTAAGCATGCCAGTACTGATTAGCCTATCAGAATCAGGCTCTCAGTAATGCCCCAATTGCCCCGTCATCCTGCCATTGCCTGAGGGGGCGATGTCATTGTTGGATGCGGAATCATTTGGTACAGATGAGATGTAACAATGAAATTACTTAACGAAGTGTAACTAGTCCCAATTTCTCTCGCAACCAGCTTGGGCCTTAGCCGAGGCCGATCGCGAGGGTTACGGTTCAAAGACACCTCGTCCCAGCGGTTAAAGGCTTGATTTACCGCTGCCAACGACGCAGAACGCTAAGGAGATTCCCCTGATGGTCAATGTTAAGTTTGTTAACGAAGACACCGAGATTGTCGTTGCCGATGGGGCGAACCTGCGTTTTAAAGCCTTAGAAAACCGCATCGATATCTATACCTTTAGCGGCAAGCTGATGAACTGCGGCGGCTATGGCCAGTGCGGCACCTGTGTTGTAGATGTGGTGGAAGGGGGCGAGAACCTTTCGGCCCGCACCCAGGTAGAAGAGCGCAAATTAAAGAAGTGGCCTGAAAGCTGTCGGCTAGCCTGTCAAACCACGGTGCATGGCCCGGTTTCAGTGGCCACAAAGCCCAACCGCAAGGCCCTGGCTCAAGCTAAAGCTTCGAAGAGCGCCTAGCCCTAGTTGTCTGGATTCAGCTTAGGGGGTTTGGGCCAGCGCTGCATTCTCAGCGGGTAGAGTGATATTCTGAAGTCATTGGGTCTTTGGCGCAGCAAGTCTTGGGCAAGTCGGGCTGAAACAGGTTCGACAAGGGCAAGGATGGCTAGCGTTAGACGCTCGATGCGACGTTGTTGGGTTGAGAGTAGTAGAGGCAAGCACTGATGGAAGTCAATAAGCTTGGTTTTGTAGCCAGCATTCTTTTTGTTCTGGTACCGACGGTTTTTCTGCTAATTCTGTACATCCAAACCTCTAGTAAGCAAACCGGATCGTAAGATCGCGGTTGAGGGCTGTGGTGTTAGGTCGCTGCTACGCTGGCTCAAGGGGCAGCGAGCCGAGCTGTGAGAATTAGGTGTATTCTTAGGGCGCTGGGTTAACCGGCGCTTTTTTGCGGTTTTTATTAGGTTGCGGCAGTCTAAGCCCATGGGTTGCGAGGCCGCTATGACGTACCGTTGGAAACCCATGACCTACTGTTTGGGCATTTTGGTGAAGGAAGGGTTGGTGCTGGCTGCCGACTCCAGAACCAATGCTGGGGTTGACTACATTTCGTCGTACCGCAAGCTGTTTGATTTTTCTAAGCCCGGCGATCGCGTCATTTTGCTCTGTACCTCGGGCAACCTGTCGATTACCCAGGCGGTGGTGCATCGGCTGGAGCAAGATATTAAGCACGATCGCGAGCCCAATCTGCACAGCCTGCACAGCCTTTACGACATAGCTCGCCACCTGGGGGAGCAAATTCGCACCCTGCAAGAGGCCGATCGCGCCTGGCTGGCCCAGGACAAGATTGATTTTAAGTGCAGTTTTTTGCTGGGCGGTCAGGTGCAGGGCGAGGTGCCAGAGCTGTTTTTGATCTACAGCCAGGGCAACTGCATCAAGGCCACTCCCGAAACGCCGTTTTTGCAGATTGGCGAAACCAAGTACGGCAAGCCCATCTTAGATAGAACCCTGGGGTTTGACGTGCCCCTCGATGCGGTGGCCAAGTGTGCGCTGCTGTCGATTGACTCGACCATGCGATCGAACCTGTCGGTGGGGCCGCCGATTCATATGGCCATGTACCAGGCCAACAGCTTTGAGATTCGCCATCGAGCCAAGTTTCAGGCGGGGGATCCTTACCTGATCAAAATGCGGAAGCACTGGGAGGTGGCCCTGCGGGAAGCCTCGCTCAGCATGCCCGATATTTCGTGGAACCACGCTGACGCCCTCTTACCCCTAGGGATACCCGATCCGGGCGATACCTAGGTAGGAGCGGGGGCCGATCTCAGGTTAGTCCTAGTTAGGCCAGTCTCCGGCTAGGATGGCGGCGGGAGTCGTCGGCCAAAGGTGCAAATGATCTGGCCCTAGGTGGGGAGCTTGAACGGCGATCGCGCCCATATATCCCGGTTCTAGCTGCCACTGATAGAGCTGACCTGGGTGCTCTGCCCCACGGCAAACCACTTTGGCCAGGGTTGGAACCGAGGTCAGCTTGGGAGTCTCTAAGATCAGCTCCAGGGTCTGTATGGCGTCGGCAATACCCAGACCCAGGGCTTTGAGGCAGGCTTCTTTACCCGTCCAATAGCGTAAAAACTGGTGGTCTGCCTCGGGATGTGGCAGCGCTAGCACGGTGTTGGCCTCAGCAGCGGTGAGGTAGCGGCGACATAGCCCCGATAGATGCTTTACCGGTCGCAGGGTTTCGATATCCACACCAATGGCATTCACTTCATCTGCGGTGCTAATGGCTACGAGCAGCCGCTGCCCACTGTGGGATAGGTTGAACCTCGGCAGGGGGAAAGTTTTACCGCCGTCTGGGCTCAGTTCTGGCTTGCCCTTGGGGCCGTAGGCAAAGGTGAGAGCGGCGGGCGTTTGGCCGGTGTAGCGGCTGAGCAAGTAGCGTAAGCACCCGCGACTGATGAGAAACTGGCGCTGGGCAGCGGGCCAGTGGATGTGCTGTAGCTGAGCTAGTTCTGTCGGCGCTAGACAAGCTTTAAGGGCTGCTTGTACGGTCGTTTTAAGGGGCTCGGTAGAGAGCAGCCAAAGATCGACGGTAGGGGATGAATAGCCCTGGCAAGACTCAGACATAGATGAGCAATAACGGTGACGAGTAGCCGGGACAGCCTAGCGCTATTGTGCAGTAAGCTGGGCACCCTTGGCACAGCCCCCGCGTTCCTTTCCTATGTCTTTGAAGCGTGCTCTCTCTGCTGACTTAAAACCTGCGACTGACGCTGTGCGAATCTGCATTTTGGGCGGCGGCTTTGGTGGGCTGTACTGCGCGCTGGCTCTACACCAGCGGCTCAAACAATCGCCCCGGCCTATTCACATTACCCTGGTCGAGCCGCGCGATCGCTTCAACTTTACCCCCCTGCTCTACGAACTGCTCACCCAAGAGCTAGCCCCCTGGGAGATCGCCCCCGCTTATCGAGAGCTGCTCAAGCACACCAACCTTGACCTGCGCCAAGACTGGGCCGAGCACATTGACTTGACCCAACAATCTGTCACCCTGCGCCACGGCGAACCAATCCCCTACGACTATTTAGTGGTGGCGCTCGGTAGCCAAATGCGGCCCCCTACTACCCCCGGTAGCCAGACCCACAGCCTGCCGTTTAACACCTTGCATGATGCTGAACAGCTAGAGCGACGATTAAACGACCTCGAACAATCTCCGAAGGTGCGGGTGGTGGTGGCCGGGGCTGGCCCCAGCGGCGTCGAGCTGGCCTGCAAACTAAGCGATCGCTTAGGATCCCGAGGCCACGTCACCGTGGTCGATCGCCGGAGCGAAATTCTGCGCTCCTATCCGCAGCGCATCCAGCGGGCGGCGGCGCGGGCCCTGGCCAAACGGGGAATAGAGGTCTATCTGGATGCTGCGATCGAGGCGGTCGATGCCAGCGGCCTGACTTTCGGCTACGAGGGGCAAACCCACCACTGCCCAGCCGATGTGACTCTATGGACGGTGGGCACGGTGCCGCGATCGTGGCTGGGGAACAATGCCCCTAAACTCACCCCCCTGGGGCAATGCCCGGTGAGACCTACTCTGCAATTACCCAACTACGACAATGTTTTTGTACTGGGGGATATGGCTGCCATGCCTGCGCCAGGTCGCGATTCGCAGAGCGATCCGTCCCGGAATCGCGCCCCCACCACGGCCCAAGCGGCTTACCAAGCTGGCCCAGCGGTGGCCCACAATCTGCTGGCGCTAATCGCCAATCGACCCCTCAAGCCCTTTGTCTACAACCATTTGGGCGACATGCTCACTCTCGGCCAAAGGGAAGCGGTGGTGTGCGGGTTTGGGCTGTGCATCACGGGGCGCTTGGGGGCTGTTTCGCGCCGCTGGGCCTACTGGCTGCGGCTGCCCACCCACGCCCACCGCTGGCGGGTGCTCAAACACTGGCTGGGTTTGAGGAGCTAGCGATCCCCAAAATTCTCTCGGCGGTAGTTTATGCGGCAATCTGTTCAGAGCAATTGGGCTAGGGTCAGTTTCCACCAGGGGGTTGCTCGATAACCTGCGGGGTTTTTTGCAGCGCCCGGTGGGCAGCGGTCAAGGTCTTGAAAAGTTTTTCTAAATGGTTGAGCGCGATCGCCCTGGTTCTCATCGCCATCCTCACCCTGTGAGCCGCCCCCGCCCATCCTCAGAATTTAAGAAGTTAAAGCCCTTTCGATGCGGCGATCGGGGATCAGCCAAATGATGGCGACGCAAACATAGAGCAGCAGGGATAGCCAGGAATTGAGGAAGGCGAGGGGAATAGCGATCGCATAGAGCACGACCGAAATCTTGCCCTTCCAGTCGCGCCCCACCGCGATCGCCAGGGCCGAGTCTCGGCCCTCACAGGCAATCAGCATTCGACAGAGGATGTAGTAGGCGATCGCCGCCGCTAGCAGTACTCCCCCGTAAAACGCCACGGGCAACGCCGCAAAGTGGTTCTCCCCCGTCCACCCAGTGACGAAGGGAATCAGCGATAGCCAAAACAGCAGGTGCAGGTTGGCCCACAGCACATTGCCATTCACCCGGCGCACCGCCTGGAACAAGTGATGATGGTTGTTCCAGTAGATACCGATGTAGACAAAGCTCAGCACGTAGCTCAAAAACACCGGAATCAAAGGTCTCAGCGACGTAAACCCAGCTTCGTGGGGTATTTTTAGCTCTAATACCATAATGGTGATGATGATAGCGAGCACGCCGTCGCTGAAGGCTTCTATTCTGCCCTTGCCCATGGTGTCAGCGCTCCATATACGCCGGTGTAGATATCGTTCACTACAGCAAATGCCTAGATATGCTGAAGTTTACCCTGCTTAGCTCAGCGGCGGCGTAGAGCTAGGGAAAACAGGGAACCCAACGGCGATCGCCCCCCATCCCCTCTTTGGAGAAAGATTAATTTTCTATCGTGTAGACTAAGCCATTAATTTCTTAGGCCGACCGGCATGACCCGCTCCCCTGAGCTGCTTAACCCAGAGCGCAGCGAGAAAATCGCTCGTTGCCTGCACGCCGCACTCCTTAAAACTCAGCAGCAGAGAGCAGATCTGCTGACGGAGGCTGGCAGAACCTGGCTACAGACCACCTCTGCCGAAGGGCAAATTGCCAAGCTCGCGGGACTGCTGGAGCAGCAGTCCACTGTGCCGACTCTGCTGAGAGCCGTCGAGCGGATTCTAGAAAAGCTATTTGTTCCTGCTTTCCAAGGCTCTAAGCCCTACCGCCAAGTTTTACAGCAGGTGCAGCGGTTAGCGATTCCGGTACGGATACTCGTTCCGAGTCGGTTCCCGAACGCTTCGCGAATCGCCCCTCCCGCTCGTCCTGGGCAGTCCCCAGAGCCCGAACCCCAGGACGAGCTCTCCCCCCTTCCCTGGGTTGGGCTTTTGCTGGTGGATGCCGAAAACATGAATCCGCCTGAGGCGCTGGAGGCCTTTCTGCAAACCCTCGGTCAATACCCTATCCGCCATCGACTGGCCTTTGGCAACTGGCGCAGGCTGGGCCGCCGCGATCGCGATCTCTATCGGCGGGGCTATCAGATGGTGCATGTGCCGTCGGGCAAAAATAGTGCCGACATCAAAATGGCCGTAGACACATCCCTCATTACCCTCCAAAACCCGTCGATCCGCGAGGTATTCATTTGCTCTGCGGATACCGACCTGCTTCACCTGGGCTACGCGCTGCTTAACCTGGGGATCCGCGTTCACTGCGTCAGCCATCGCCACGATGGCTGGTTTGAGGTGCTCGATCTGGCCCAGCAAACCACTCAGAAGGTCTACGTTGACTCCGGTGAGGGGGCTGGCCCGGCAGCCGAGTCAGCCCAGCAGGTGATGAAGGTGCCCACCCTAGCAGAAACGGCGCGATCGCTCAAACAGCTGCTGACTCAAGCCCATCAGGATGATCCCGACCAGCCAATCACGATGGGGCATCTGGGCAAGCTGTTTCGCGATCGCCACCACCTTTCCGCCAGCGAGGCTCTCCAGGCCAACTCGGGCTACAAAACCCTGGGGCAGTTTCTCAAATCCCACAATGCCTTTGTCCTTTCCCCTTTGCCCAACAGCAAGCAGGTCGTCGTCACTCTTAAGGCGATCGCTAATGACAACCCCCCAGTCCCGCAGCCTGCGATCGCCCCTAGCCCTCTGCCCCCCGGAGGTGACCCCCCACTGCTCTTACCCATTACCGACGCTCAAACCCTCGAGCAGGCCATTATCAAACTCCTCTGGAGCCTTTCATCCGGACAGCCGGACGGTCAAATTCGCCTGGCAGTCCTAGCCGCCTACTTTGCCCACGTCTACCAAGAGTCCATGAGCGCCGTGCTAAAGCGCATCGGTGAGCCCAAAGGCCTGCCGAAGTTTTTAGCTAAATGTCGCTCTCTGCGGGTGCAAAAACAGGGCGAAGACTGGCGGATTGCCCTGGCCTGTGTCAGCTAGGGCAATCCTACGTCGCCACAGGTTCCTTGGCCTCAAACTTGAGCTTGGCCCGCTTAAAGGGTTCCGGAATTTCCACCGGGTACTTGCCCGTAAAGCAAGCTGAGCAAAAGCTGCCCGGCTCCTGGTGAGTGGCCTCCAGCATGCCTTCCCAACTCAGATAAGCTAGTGAATCCACATTGATTTGCTCGGCGATCTCGTCTAAGGACTTGGTGGCCGCAATCAGCTGATCCTGGTTGTCGGTGTCGATGCCATAGAAGCAGGGGTGAGTGACCGGCGGCGACGAAATCCGCATATGCACTTCGATCGCCCCCGCATCCCGCAAAGCCTGCACGATCTTGCGGCTGGTGGTGCCCCGCACAATCGAGTCATCCACAATCAAAATTCGCTTGCCCTCCAGTACGTCCCGCAGGGGGTTGAGCTTCATGCGAATGCCCACCTCCCGCATCGACTGGGTGGGCTGAATGAAGGTGCGCCCCACGTAGCGATTTTTGATCAGCCCCTCGGCGTAGGGAATTTTTGACTGCTGCGAAAAGCCGATCGCCGCTGGCACCCCAGAGTCGGGCACTGCCATGACTAAATCCACATCGGCGGGCGATTCTTTGGCCAACTGGTGGCCCAGACGGCGGCGATAGCTGTAGAGGCTCTCGCCGTTGACAATGCTATCGGGCCGCGAAAAGTAAATCATTTCAAACACACAAAGCTTGCGCTCCGTGGCCCCTGCCCACTGGCGAGAGATAATCCCCTCCGGGGTAATCCACACCAGTTCGCCGGGTTCAATATCGCGCACGTAGGTAGCGCCGATGATGTCAAGAGCGCAGGTCTCCGAGGCCAGCACGTAGTGAGCCGGCTGCCCCACCTCAGGAATTTCGTGGCCCAGCACCCCCAGCACTAGGGGGCGAATGCCCTGCTGATCGCGGGCACCCAGAATGCCGTTGGGGGTGCCAATTACCAGGCTAAAAGCCCCATAGCAGCGGTTAAAGGCTTTCTCTGCCGCATTCATCCAGTCGGCCCCGTCGTTGACGGCCTCGGCCAGGGCGAAGGCGATCATCTCAGAGTCGGTGGTGGTGACTAAGTCGTGGTCGCGATCAATGAGTTCTTCGCGCAGGTCGGCGGCATTGACCAAGTTGCCGTTGTGGGCCAGGGCCAGATTGCCTAGGCGGGTGGGCACCACCGCAGGCTGAGCGTTGCACACATGGCTCGACCCGGTGGTGGAGTAGCGAGTATGCCCTACCGCAATATGCCCCGTCAGACCTTTGAGAATCTGGTCGTCAAACACCTGGGAAACCAGGCCCATGTGTTTGTAGCAGTGACTGCCAGAGGCATTGAAGGTGGCGATGCCCGCCGACTCTTGGCCCCGGTGCTGAAGGGCAAACAGGCCAAAGTAGGCCAACCGCGCCACCTCTTCATCGGGGGCGTAGAGGCCAAAGATACCGCAGGCTTCTTCGGGCTTATCGGGGCGATTGTCGGCGCAGTGATCCTGGAAAGAATCACCGGACTCGTCTAGGAAAGATTCAGAAGGGAACGTCATGGGTGGTGCAGGGTGGCTTTAGGACCGCAATGGCAAAGGAGCAGAACGTCTCAACACATTTGGCTGCCGCATTTTGCCTTCAATGCGAGCCCAGCTACATCATAGGGTGAGGGCTTTCGGAGTGGTATTAGAAACTACCGAACTTCCCTAACCTATTTAATAGTTCCTTAACATATGAGCGATCATAACACCTGCCGCATTCTCCGTAGACGGCTTCGAAGGCCCTGCGCAGAAAGGATCGTCGGGCTGCAATGAATGTGAGGCACGGCCCACCATTGCTGTGCAGAAGTTTCCTCAGCCTGTCCTAAGGCATGTCATCAATTCTGTCCAAAGTCCTGATCCCATCAGCGATCGATTGATGACAGCCCCTAGCTTTCCCCCGCTAGCCGTTGTTCAATGGCCGTATGCCACCTGTATGCCAGGGCCTCAACCGACTCAGCAATCAGGGTTTGACTCTCTTGGGTAACGAGAGTTAAGGTGTCGCCCTGAACGGTGCCCAGCCACTGCCAAGCACCTGCCAGATGACTCAGGTAAGTCTCCCATTCCGCCTGGTGCTCACGGCTAACGGAGACCACAATTCTCGCGCCGCCTTCCCCAAACAGCAGCCGATCCCACCGCTGGCTGGCTTGACTGGCTTCTAGCGGCAGCTGAACCGCCGCCCCCCGCCGACCTGTAATGCATGATTCTGCCAGAGCCACGGCCAACCCGCCCTCGGCACAGTCATGGGCCGATCTCACCCAACCCTGGGCAATGCCGTAGCGACAAGCTGCCTGCACCCGCTTCTCTAGCGCCATGTCGATCGCCGGGGGCTGCCCGGTCGCCTGACCGTGGACTCCGGCTAGATACTCCGAGCCACCCAGGGTGACTAAGGGATTGCCGTCCACAGTAGCTGTCCCCGTCTGCTCCACAGTGATCCCCAGCAGGTAGATCAGATCACCGTTTTGCTGCCAGCCCTGGCCGCAGGTGCGGCTCAGATCGTCGATCAGCCCCACCATGCCGACTACGGGGGTGGGGTAGATGGGCTGGGGGTTGCCCTGGCTGTCTACGGTTTCGTTGTAGAGGGAGACGTTGCCGCCGGTTACCGGGGTTTCAAACTCTCGGCAGGCGTCGGCTAAGCCCCGGCAGGCGTTGGCCAGTTGCCAGTAGCCGGTGGGCTTTTCGGGGCTGCCAAAGTTGAGGTTGTCGGTCACTGCCAGGGGTAGGGCCCCGACGCAGCTCAGGTTGCGGGCAGCTTCAGCTACGGCGGCTTTGGCTCCTTCATAGGGATTCAGATACACGTAGCGGGCGTTGCAGTCTACGGTGGCGGCCAACCCTCGGGCCACCGCTCCGGGCTGATACCCTGGCACGTTCTCTAGGGGACGCAGGCGAATGACGGCGGCGTCGCCCTGGCCGGGGCGCTGCACAGTGTTGTTTTGCACCTGGTGATCGTACTGGCGGTAGACCCAGGCTTTGGATGCGATTGTAGGCTGGGCTAGGAGCCTGTGGAGAATCCCAGTCCAGGATGTATCCCCCGTGTCAGGCAGTGCGATCCCTGACACCGAGCAGGGGGGAAGACTGGCTTCGCTCCAGGCCCAGGCTTTTTGGGCGTACTCGGGCGGTTCGGCCAGCAGTTCTCGGTGATAGATTGGCGTGTTTTCCGACAGGGCCAGGGCAGGGATTTCGGCGGCAATATCGCCTTTAAATAGAATCCGCACGATGGGGTTGGCGATGACGCTCCCGGCAACCACGGCATGGAGACCCCAGCGCTCGAAGATTTCGATCACCTCAGGTTCTCGGCCTTTGGCGACCACGAACAGCATGCGCTCCTGGGATTCTGACAGCAGGTACTCGTAGGGCACCATGCCCGTTTCGCGTACTGGAATCAGGTCAAGATCTAGCTCAATGCCGACGCCGCCCTTGGCCGCCATCTCGGCGGTGGAGCAGGTGAGGCCCGCTGCGCCCATGTCTTGGGCGGCGACAATCGCCCCCGTCTTAAACGCCTCCAAGCAGGCTTCTACCAGGGATTTTTCGAGAAACGGATCGCCTACCTGCACGGCGGGGCGATCTTGCTCCGACTCATCGGTTAGCTCTGCACTAGCAAAGCTGGCCCCGCCCATGCCGTCGCGCCCGGTGGTGGAGCCCACATAGACCACGGGGTTACCCAGGCCCGCCGCCCCCGATTTGACAATCTCGTCGGTTTCCATAATGCCGATCGCCATGGCATTCACCAGCGGGTTGCCGTTATAAGCGGCGTCAAAGTAAACTTCGCCGCCCACGGTGGGCACCCCAAAGCAGTTGCCGTAGTGGGCAATGCCCGACACCACGCCCTGGCACAGGCGACGGGTGCGGGCATCGTTGAGATCGCCAAACCGCAGGGAGTTG
The DNA here is from genome assembly GCF_034932455.1 of Leptolyngbya sp. CCNP1308. Lineage (NCBI taxonomy): Bacteria > Bacillati > Cyanobacteriota > Cyanophyceae > Leptolyngbyales > Leptolyngbyaceae > Leptolyngbya > Leptolyngbya sp. CCNP1308. Next base: position 46,074 of record NZ_JAYGIH010000036.1, read on the forward strand.
AGTACGGCGATTGGCCGTGCGCCCATGGTGAAAATATCCCGCAGAATGCCGCCGACCCCGGTGGCCGCGCCCTGAAAGGGTTCTACCGCAGAGGGATGGTTATGGGACTCGATCTTGAAGGCCACCCGCAGGCCGTCGCCCGCGTCGATCACCCCCGCATTTTCCCCTGGCCCCACCAGCACCCGTGGCCCTTCGGTGGGGAACTGCTTGAGTAAGGGGCGCGAATTCTTGTAACAGCAGTGCTCTGACCACATCACCCCAAACATGCCCAGTTCGGCCCGGTTGGGGTGGCGGCCCAGGCGCTGCACGATGTCGTCGTATTCCTCGGGTTTGATGCCCTCGGAGGCGATTTCGGCGGGGCTGAAGGGGGCAGCAGCGTAGGCGGTCATGGGGTTGCGGGGTTAGGTGCCTACCGATCTTAGCGGTAAGTGGGGAAGGTGAGGAGGATGGGGAGGATGGGGAAGATAGGGAACTGGGGGAGCGGAGGGGGATGGGAGTGATGGGGTGATGAGCCACCACTCCATTATTCGGAAGCTGAATTGCCCTGGACAGATAGGGCTCGCCCCAGCAGAAACTCCCGAATTGCCGCATCTTCGGATAGGCCGATCGCCCGCTGGTAGGCTTCTTTAGCTGCCGCCGGTTGGTCGAGCTGGTGCAGCAGATGAGCCTTGAGCGCCCAGTAGGGTTGGTAGTTCTTAACGGCGTCGGGGGGAATCTTTTCCAGCGATTGCAGGCTGGTGGCAGGGCCACAGGCGGCGGCGATCGCCGCCGCCTGACTCACCAAAGCCCCCAGGGTCGGCGCTAGCTGAATCAACCCTTCGTAGAGCAGTGCCAGAGCCTGCCAATTGACCTGGCGGGTGATGGCCCGCTGGGCATGGATAGATTGAATGGCGGCCTCTAGCTGAAAGCGGCCCAGCGGGTTGAAGGTGGCGGCCTGGGCCAGCTCGTGCTCGGCTTCGGCAATCATGGGTTGCGACCACCGCTGGGTATCCTGCTGGTCGAGGGGAACGTAGCGGCCATCGGCATCGCGGCGGGTTTCGCGGCGGGCTTCGCAGTAGAGCATCAGAGCCAGCAGGCCACGGGCTTCGGCGGCCTGGGGCATGAGCTGCACACACAGGCGAGCCAGCCAGATCGCCTCTTCGGCAAAGCCCCGATGGCGTGGATCGGCCCCATCGACGGTTTCCCAGGCGTGGGCGTAGGTGGCGTAGACGGCTTCTAGCACGGCGGCGAGGCGAGTCGGCAGGTCTTGGGGGTCGGGCAGCTCAAAGGCGATCGCGGCATCGCGAATTTTGGCCTTGGCCCGCACCAGGCGCTGGCCCATGGTGGCGGGGGCAACTAAAAAGGCCGAGGCAATCTGGGCGGCATTGAGGCCCAGCACCGTTTGTAGCATCAGCGGCGTATGCATCGCCCCATCGATCGCCGGGTGGGCGCAGATAAACAGCAGCTTGAGGCGATCGTCGGGGAAGGAGGCCGATTCGCTGTCCAGGGCCGGAGACGAGCCTACATCGCTGGTTTTGAGCGTATTTAGCACCCGCTCCTGGGTTTGGCTGCGGCGGGCTGTGTCGATCAGCTTGCGGCGGGCCGTCACCAGCAGCCAGGCTTCGGGCTTGGTGGGCACGCCCTGGTCGGGCCAGGTATTAAGGGCGGTGAGAAAGGCATCGCCGAGGGCATCTTCAGCCGCCGCCACATCTCGGGTTTGGGCCGCCAGGTAGGCGACCAGCCGACCGTAGGAGTTGCGGGCTGCCAATTCTGCCGCTCGACGTGCATCCATTCGCTGGCTACCCCTTGGGACTGGTCTGTTGCCAGGCGGGCAGCGCCTCAATCCGCCTATACCACGCTTGAATGTGAGGGTAGCCCCCCAGGGGAAACTGCCCCGGCCCGGCGTAGGTGAGGTCGCTAGCCACTGAGAAATCGGCCAGGGTGAGGGCGTTGCCGACTAAAAAGTCGTGCTCGGCCAGGTGATTATCGAGCACCTTGGCCTCCTGATGAAAGCGATCGCTCGCCTCCTGCACCACTTGCTTGTCGGGTTCGCCCAGCTGCAGCAGTGGCTTGACGAAGTTTTCAAACTGCAAGGGCTGACAGACCACAGACCAGTGGGCCAGTTGCCAGCTCTGCCACCGCACAATGTCGGCCCGAGTCTGGGCATCGTCGGGCCAGAGGAGGTTGGGCATTTGGCTGGCCAGATACTGCATGATGGCGGTTGACTCCCAGAGAATAAAATTGCCATCCTGAAGCACTGGCGTGCGCCCGGTGGGGTTGAGGGTCATAAATTCAGGCGTGCGCTGTTCGCCCTTTTGCAGATCGATCAGCTTGAGGTCGATGGGCAGGCCCAGGTGAATGGCCACCGCATGGGCCTTGCGGGTATTGGGCGAGGGGGGAAAATAATAGAGTTTCATAGGGCGATCTCCTGGGCGGGGGGAGGCAGCAGGGGGCGAACTTCAACGGCACAATTGCTGGCAGCGGGGCAGCGGGCGGCCCAGTCTAGTGCCGTGTCGAGATCGGGCACATCAATCAGAAAAAAGCCCCCCAGCTGCTCTTTGGTGTCGGCGTAGGGGCCGTCTTGCACCTGCCGCTGACCGTTGTGTAATTGCAGCGTCGTCGCGGTGTGGCTGGGGTGAAGCCCCGCGCCCCCCACCATAACCCCAGCTTCGGCCAGGGCTTTAGAGTAGGCATTGTAGGCGGGCATCTGCTGCTCGCGGTTAGCGAAGTCGTGCTCGGTCTCGTAGACCAGAATGGCGTACTGCATGGACTAACTCCATCGGGTAGGTGAGTGTAGAGGGCGTTTGGATGCCCTCTGTAACTACGACGAGTGGGGTTAGCGCATTTCGACAGCGATCGCAGCTTTTTCTAAATTTCAGTTTGAGTTAGGGATATTTGAGGGTTAGAACGTTCTAACGTTCCGACATCAGAACGCTTATACCTCAGTCCTCAACCTCACAAATCCGCCAAACTCCAAACTTTCCAGCCTTCTCCTACTCGCAATCGGCAAACTCTGGGCGATACCGCACCAGCCCACGGCAGTTCTGTAACGCCCCCGGCTCCAGTTCCAGCACCCGAAACGCGCCCTCGGGCACGATGTATTCGCACCGCAGCGCCTTCTCTTCGGCAGGAATAAAGCCAAACCGGGCATAAAACTGCGGATCGCCTAGCACAGCAACCGCCGTGCTGCCTATCTGACGGCACTGCTCTATCCCCTGGCGAATTAGCTGTGTCCCAATGCCCTGACGCTGGTGGGCTGGTTGCACCGCCACCGGCCCCAGACCTAAAAACAGTTGGCGATCTGCATTACTTTCTTCAAGGGTGACCGGACTGAAGAAGATGTGGCCTACGATCGCATCCTCCACCACCGCCACTAAAGACAGCGTATGGGGCACCCCCCGCAGCCGATCGACCAGCTTGGCCTCATGCTCGCGACCAAAGGCGATCGCATTGACCTGGTAAATCGACGCAATATCCGCTGGGTGCTCAGCTCGAATTATCATTTTGCGGCGCGTAAGCTATGGCCTAGGGATCAGGGTTCAAGAGGACTTAGCTAAGAACTTGTTTAAGTCGGCGAAGGTGCCAGCACGGGTGTTGATGGGCTCTTCGTAGCCTTTCATTTCTACGGTAAAGCGCTTAAAGCAGAGGGCATCTACTCCGGCTTTTTGCAGATACTCATAGGTGGTTTCGCCCATGGCGATGTCTAGGCCCAGGGGCTTGGTAGCTGACTCGAGGCGAAAAGCTGCGTTGACGGTATCGCCCAGGGCCGTGTAGTCGGGGCGATCGCTGCTGCCGGTATTGCCGACCATGGCATAGCCGGTGTTGATGCCCGCCCCGATGCGCAGGGGAAACGGCAGCGGAAACTGCTCGTGGAGCTGGCCGGTCATCTCAGCCAGGGTGCTGACGGCCTGCAAAATCTTAATCATGCTGACCTGGTCGGCCCCCTCTGGGCCATGTATCCACACCGTCATCACCGCATCGCCAATGTATTTATCGACCCAGCTGCCGTACTGGCCGATGATCTCTCCGGCGCGGCGAAACCAGGTGCCAATGGCTTCGGAGAGAACTTTTTCGTCGATCTGGCGGGTGAGCACCGTAAAGTCGCGAATATCGACCACCATCACCGAGATCAGCTGCCGCACATGGAGCATGGCCGTCGCGGTGGCTTCCGGGCTTCGGGCACCACCCAGGTTGGCATCGGCGGCCCTAGAGGCATCGACGGGCGAAAAAAAGCGGAGTTCAGTCTGGCCAAAGGTGAGCAGGTCGCCATCGTGGAGAATGACCGGCACACTGACCCGTCGCCCATTGACGAAGGTGCCGTTGCGGCTGCCTAGGTCAATTAAGTAAAACCGACCACTGTCGCTGCCCTGAAGCATGGCGTGGTTGCGAGAAATCCAGCGGTCGGGCAGCACAAAATTGTTGTCGTCGCCGCGCCCTACAGTCCAGCAGGTGCCGCCCACCAAAGAAAGCTGGCGATCGCCGGAGCTGGTTTTAAGCGCAAGGTAGGGGCCAGAGGAAGAAGTCACAACGGTATGCTATGGGCACAAACTAAGAGTGATTGGGCGCGATCGGCTCAAAACTCAGCTGCGATCGCGGCAGACAACCCCAAAATATCCCTGAGCTGACCCCATTATGCCAGAGATGCTAACCCCAGCGCTCAGCCTAGGCCAGCGCCGCCGTCAGAAAGAACAAGCCATCCACAATCAGGGTGCTGAACACAGCCCCGCCAAAGGCCCACCAGGCCAGCTGTCGCGAAGTGCTGAGGGCGATCGCCGTAGCTACCAGCAAAAATAAAATTAAAATCACCGCCCGACAGGCTGCCACATCGGTTTGTAGAGTCGCGCTGGCGGCCCGCAATACCAAAGGCGCTGCATCTGGACTGGTGAGCATGAGCTGCCGCCAGGTAGGAAACAAATGCATCCAGTTGATATAGAGATCGGTAACAGCAGTGCCCAATAAAGATCCTAAAAAGAAATAGCTGCCAACACGCCCCCAGCCCTGGTGTAGGCAAGCCAGCGCAATGGGCAACCCCAGGGCTTCGATCGGCAAATGAACGATTGGATCCCAGCGAAACCAGCCCCAGTATAGCGAACCCGTCAGCCAGATCCACCCAAAGCCAACAATCAGGTCGCCCCAGAGGCTCCAGCGAGGCCGCTTCATGAGCCAAGCCCCCAGCACCAGCCAGAGGGGGGTAATCGCCAGGCTCACCCAAGGAAAGTAGCGCACCAGGGGGGCCTGTACAAACACCGGCAGAATTACCAGGCCAATGGCTGCCCCAAAAACCTTAATTTGGGTACTCGATCGCAACACCCAGCTCTGTACGAGAGCCAGCAGCGGCAATATCCCCTTGACTGAAGCAGAACTGTAGGAAAGACTCAAGGTAATTCTGAGTATTTAGTTAATCATTGTTAACATAACATGCCCCAGGGGGGGATGGGGCAGACTGGATAGGGATTGACAATGGTTAACGCTGTATTAAAGGTTTTCTTCAGGTTCACAGTTCACCCTGCGGCTAATTAAGCCTGCAAGAAGAAGCCAAGCACCCACCAACACCGATGCGCCAAATCTCTACAATAGTTAACGATCGGCTTCGGCTAGCTCGATTGTTACCCCGGTTGGTGTACTTATCTTAAGAGAATCTCCTCGCTGCGGCAATTTAGAGATTTTGTGGCCTGTGACCGGGAGAAGGCTGTGCTCACTGACCTGTTCTGCCAGTTGTCTATTTATGATGCGCAACACCTTATGAGTAATGTTATGGGTAGCTTAGTCTCGGCGCTGACTTTGGCCGCTCCAATAGCCCAGGTAGCCCAGGTAAACGAGGCTGCTTCCACCGCCGCGATCGCAGCACCTATCAATCTGTTTCAGGCCATTGTCATTGGTATTGTGCAAGGGCTCACGGAGTTCTTGCCGATTAGCAGCACCGCCCACGTCAAAATGGTGCCCGTAGTCCTGGGCTGGGGAGATCCGGGGGTGGCGTTTACCGCAGTCATTCAGCTCGGCAGCATTGCGGCCATGATCTGGTATTTCTGGGCAGATCTGCGTCAGGTGGTAGGAGGCATGGCTCAGGCGGCCATCGGCGGCAAATACAACTCCCCAGACTTTCGCCTCGGCCTAGGGATTTTATTGGGCACTCTCCCGATTGTGGTGGGTGGGCTGTTGATTAAAGCCTTCATTCCTGATTTTGATAACTCGCCCCTGCGGAGTAGCGCCACCATTGCCATCGTGTCTATTGTGATGGCGCTGCTGCTGGGGGTAGCGGAGATGTTCAGCACCCGTCAGCGCACCTTTGAGGCCCTGACCCTCAAAGATGGCGTAATCATGGGATTTGCCCAGGCGCTGGCCCTGATTCCTGGAGTGTCGCGATCGGGATCTACCCTAACCGCTGGCCTGTTTATGGGGCTGGAGCGAGCCACAGCAGCCCGATTCTCCTTCTTGCTGGGCATTCCGGCCATTACCCTGGCTGGGCTAGTGGAACTAGAGGGATTGCTCGAAGGTGGGGTAAGCACCGTTGGGCTAGCACCGTTAATTGGCGGTTTGATTGCTGCCCTGGTGTCGTCTTACTTGGCAATTTTCTGGCTGCTGCGGTTCTTAAAGCAGCACAGCACCTGGGTCTTTGTGTGGTATCGTCTGGCGTTTGGAGCGGCGATTTTGCTGGCGCTGGCTACCGGAAAAATGCAAAACATCTAATATGGGAAGGCACATTTTGCTTCTCAAAGGCTTCCTTGCGCTATGGCTGCTTCGGCTATTCGCCCTGCCCGCATTACCCGCGTGCTGCCCGACTCCATTGCCGAAGAGATTGGCTTTGAGCCCGGCGATGCCCTGGTGGCCATCAACGGCCAGCCGCCGCGCGATTTAATCGACTATCGCTTTCTCTGCGCCGATGAAGACTTGACCCTGGAGGTGCTAGACACCAGGGGCAAAACCCACCAAGTCGATATTGAAAAAGACATTGATGACGATCTGGGGCTGGAGTTTGAAACAGCCCTCTTTGACGGGCTGATGCAGTGCAACAACGCCTGCCCCTTTTGCTTTATTGACCAGCAGCCCCCTGGCAAGCGCGGTACCCTCTACCTGAAGGACGACGACTACCGCCTGAGCTTTCTCTACGGCAGCTACCTGACCCTCACCAATCTGCTGCCTCAGGAGTGGGAGCGCATCGCCCAGATGCGGCTCTCGCCCCTGTATGTGTCGGTGCACGCCACGGAGCCAGAGGTGCGATCGCGCCTGCTCAAAAACCCCCGAGCCGGTCAAATTCTCGATCAGCTGGCCTGGTTTCAAGCCCAGCGGCTGCAAATTCACGCCCAGGTGGTGGTCTGCCCCGGCATCAACGACGGCGAGCACTTAGCCACCACCCTGCAAGACCTAGCTCGCTTTCACGAAGGGGATGTGCCTGCGGTCGCTTCAGCGGCGGTGGTGCCCGTGGGTCTAACCCGGTTTCGCCCGCCGGGGGATGAGCTAACTCCAGTGACCCAGGCCCAGGCTCGACAGGCGATCGCCCAGGTGCAGGCGTTCCAAGCAGACTGTCGGCGGCGATTTGGCACCAACTTTGTCTGGCTGGCCGACGAGTGGTTTTTGATCGCTCAGCAAGAGGTTCCCGACGAGGGCCACTACGAAGACTATCCCCAGTTGGGCAACGGGGTGGGGTCGATTCGTCAGTTTCTCAAAGCGTTTCAGCAGTCGGCGGATGACTACCTGCCGGAGACCGTCAGCCCACCGCGAACCCTGACCTGGGTGGTGGGCAATGCGGTCGGGCACGCCTTCCAACCTATCGTCGATCGCCTCAACACCGTCCAGGGGCTGACGGTACGACTGGCCGCCTTAGCCAGCGACTACTGGGGGCGAGACCTAACAGTGACGGGGCTACTGACCGGCCACGATTTGTTACTGGGGTTACGCGATGTTTCTGACGCTCCCAACCCGGCTCAAAATGAGCCACCATCCCAGCATCACGCTCTGGGCGATGCCCTGCTTCTGCCTACGGTTATGCTAAAACCCAGCGATTCGGGCGACCCTAAAGACACTCTGTTTTTAGATGACCTCAGCGTGGCTGAAATTAGCCAGCGACTCGGCTGCCCGGTCATCCCCATAGACGATACCGATGCCCTAGTGCGAGCCTGCTGCTGCGATCTGCCTGACGACAGCTTCACCGATTTGCAACCCGCTGCTGGCTATTGGACGCCCTCGTGATTGTACTAAACCGTTTAGTTTGCTAAGCTGGTGACTGGGAAATTTTGCGGCTAATCCTTGCCTCTGTGGACATAGGTCTGTCTCTGTCGATAGGGGTAGATCGCCTTGGGGGCAGGTCAAACTTAGACCCGATGCCGATATGCTAAAAAACTGTGGCTGAAATTTTCATTTTCCCGTTAGTGACTTACCCTCGTTACTGATAGTCCATGGTGCCTATGCTTTACTCCTATTGCCGCTATCTCCTAACGCTAAGCTTAGGCATTACTCTATCTAGCTGGGCTGCTGCGGGGTTGGCTGCCCCCGCCCCTCGTTCTTTAGCCAGTGCTGGTGAAGTTAGTGTTAGCCAAGCCGAGACTGAAGCGCTGGAACCATCAGATCCTGCCGTCTTACCGGAGGCTTCACCTGCTGTTGAGACAACTGAGCCAGGTCTAGAACCTGGCGAAGAGGCTCGGCCTCTGGGCGCGGGCGAAACCACGTCGTCTTCACCGGGGACTGGTCCCCTGATACCCCAGTCCGATCGCCCCACCGACCAGGGCTTTGTCACGCCGCCCGATTACCTGACCCCAAACCCAAACCCCCTGCTGGTGCCCACTCGACCTGAGGAGGTAGAAATTTTGGGTACCCAGCCGCTGTCGCTCGAAACGGCCCTCGATCTGGCATACCGCAACAGCGAGACTCTGCGCGCGGCCCAGCTTCAGCTAGAGCGCAGCCAGGCGGGGCTGCGGGCTCAGCAGGCTACCCAACTGCCCACTGTAGATCTGGGTGCCGATGTGCAAACCAGCAATCAATCTTCGTCTGGGGGAGGGGGAACGTTCGACTCGACCAGCACCACCGCAGGCGCTACCCTGCGCACCGACTATGACCTGGGTCTTTCGGGGGAGCGATCGGCCCGGATTCGGGCGGCCGAGCGTCAGGTGCGAGTTTCGGAACTGCGGGTGGAGCAAACCCGTGAAGAACTGCGGCTGAATACCACCACCGACTACTACGCGGTGCAGGAGGCCATTGAGCAAATTCGCATCAACCAGGCCTTTTTAGACGCCGCCGAGCGCAACCTGCGCGATACCCAGCTGCGAGAAGAGGTCGGCGTCGGCACCCGCTTTGACGTGCTGCAAGCCGAGGTGCAGGTGGCCAACGCGCGCCAAACTCTGACCCAGGCCACCAGCCAGCGACAGATTTCCCAGCGCCAGCTAGCCCGGCGGCTCAACATTCAGCCCTCGATCGATCTGACGACCTTAGCCGTCAACATCGCCGGGGCCTGGCCGCTCTCGCTGGAGGAAAGTATTGTGCTCGCCTTCCAGAACCGGGCCGAGCTAGAGCAGTTCTTAGTCGAGCGAGAGCTCAACGATGCCCAGCGCCAGGCCAGCCTGGCGGCGGTGCGCCCCAACCTGGGGGTGTTTGCCCAGTACGGGGCGCAGAGCTTGCTGACGTCGTCGTCGGGGGCCTCGTCGAGCATTGATGACGGGTTTTCGGTGGGGGCACAGCTCAACTGGCGGCTGTTCGACGGTGGGGCCGCCCGAGCGCTCGCCGCCCAGAGTGAAATCGACATTGAAACCGATGAGTCGGAATTCGAGAGCGCTCGCAACGACATTCGCGTTCAGGTTGAAGAGGCCTACTACACCCTGGTGTCTAACCAGTCCAATATCGACACAGCCTCAGTGGCCGTCAACCAGGCTGAGGAGGCGCTGGAGTTGGCTAACCTACGCTTTAATGCCGGGGTGGGTACCCAGCTAGAGGTGATCAACGCCATTCGGGATCTAACCGAAGCCCAGGGCAACCTGGTGACCGCTGTGCTCGAATACAACCGCGCCCTGGCTCGGCTAGAGCGATCGGTGAGCAACTTGGATAGCCCGGCCAGTCCCGTGATTGAGGAATAATTTCTTGGCGGCAAGCGTTGGGGTTTCCTTGGCGGGCAACAGTCACGGTCTGGGGCTCGGTTCTGACGGTTACCGTGCCCTGGTTGAGGCGGCGATCGCCGCCTACCCCAACGAGTGCTGCGGGCTGCTCGTCGGACGGCGGGAGCCCGCGCCAGACAGCGACGATCGCACCGTTGTGGAGGTTGTTGCCCTAAACAACGCCTGGGAACCCTCGCTGTTGGAGTACACCGATAGTCAAGACGCCCTAGGACAGGATCAGGCTGTGGGGGAGCACAGCAATCGCGATCGCTACTGGATCGACCCCGCCGATATGCTGGCGGTGCAGCGTTCGGCACGGGAGCGCAGGCTGGAGATTATTGGCGTGTTTCACTCGCACCCTGACCATGCAGCGGTGCCGTCGGAGTGCGATCGCACCCTCGCCTGGCCCGTCTATTCCTACGTGATTGTATCTGTGGTCAAGGGCGAAGTCGCCGACCTCAAAAGCTGGCGGCTCAATGAGCAAAACCAGTTCGAGCCCGAGCCTGTGAAAATGATTGGATCATCTGCCAACAAAGCCCCATTCTTGTCCTAAGCTGAAATGATGTAAAAAACGGTCGTGCCCCAGACCGTTTTTTGTTTTTACCGCCACAGTTTCTCTGCCGAGGCCATGCTCAACCCAAACCTGGACGATATTCAGCTCACCAAAGAGGAGTACGAGCGCTACTCCCGCCACATTATTTTGCCGGAAGTAGGTCTCGACGGGCAGAAGAAGCTCAAGGCCGCTAGCGTGCTCTGCGTGGGCACTGGCGGTCTGGGTTCACCGCTGCTGCTGTATCTGGCCGCCGCTGGCATTGGCCGCATCGGCATCGTTGACTTTGACACGGTCGATCAGTCAAACCTCCACCGCCAGGTGATCCACAGCGAGTCGTGGGTGGGTAAACCCAAGATCGAGTCGGCCAAAAGCCGCATTCTTGAAATCAACCCCCATTGCCAGGTTGACCTCTACGAGACCCGCCTCAGCGCCGAGAACGCCCTAGGCATTTTCGAACCCTACGACGTAGTGGTTGACGGCACCGACAACTTCCCCACCCGCTACCTGGTCAACGACGCCTGCGTGCTGCTGGGCAAGCCCAACGTCTACGGCTCGATCTTCCGCTTTGAAGGGCAGGCCACGGTCTTCAACTACCAGGATGGCCCCAACTATCGCGACCTCTATCCCGAGCCGCCGCCGCCGGGGCTAGTGCCCTCCTGTGCTGAGGGTGGCGTGCTGGGGGTGCTGCCGGGTATCATTGGCGTCATTCAGGCCAACGAGACCATCAAGGTGATTTTGGGTACAGGCAATACCCTCAGCGGTCGCCTGCTGCTCTACAATGCCCTGGAGATGACCTTTAGGGAACTCAAGCTGCGCCCCAACCCGGTGCGCCCAGTAATTGAAAAGCTAATCGACTACGAAGAGTTCTGCGGCATTCCCCAGGCGCGTATGGAGGCAGAGAAGGAATTGGCTGACATCTCCGAAATGACCGTCACCGAACTTAAACAGGTGCTCGACAGTGGTGCCGATGACGTGCTGTTGCTCGACGTGCGCAACCCCAACGAGTACGAAATTGCCCGCATCCCCGGCTCGGTGCTGGTGCCTCTGCCAGACATCGAGAATGGCGATGGCGTTGACAAGGTCAAGAGCCTGCTCAACGGCCACCGCCTGATCGTGCACTGTAAGCTGGGCGGGCGATCGGCCAAAGCCCTGGGCATTCTCAAGCAGCACGGCATTGAGGGCACCAATGTCAAAGGCGGCATCACCGCCTGGAGCCAAGAGGTAGACGCCTCAGTTCCCGAATACTAAGCTCCTAGCGTTAGCGAAATGCCCTGGTGGAATCTTCTCCGCCGGGGCATTTCTGTTGATTCGTTCTATCGCAGAGTTGTTATTATCGGGCACGGGTTCCTTGGGAGGTAGAGCAGATGACAACGTGGCGCAAATGTGGTTTTTGGGGTGCGATCGCTCCAAAGAGCGGGCCTCTGACCATCGCCCTTAGGAGTGGGGCTCTGACCCTTGCCGCCCTTGCTATGACCGCCCACCCCGGCTGGCCACTGCCAGGGCAAACGGTGAACCTAACTGAGTCGTGGATTCGCAACAACCCAACCCTCAAGCCTGGCCCTAATGAGCGCCTGGCGATCAATCGCCTGGTGGCCCCTGGGCAACGGTTCACCTTCCAGGCGTCGGTGTTTCCCATCAGTGGCGTAGCGCCCGATCAAAACCCTCGCCAGATTCGTTCCGAGCGCTTTAGCCTGTCCGACCATGCCAACCCGATCACCGTAGAACGGCTCGATGAGTCGCTGCGGGCCATCTACGGGCAAGAAATTTTTAACGACTATCGCCAGGCAACGGTGCTGCTGCGCTACCCGGCCCGAGGGATGAGACCAACTCCGACGGACAACCCCAACCTGGTGCTGAGGGGAGAAGTGCGCGAAGGAGAGCGATTTGCCTACTGGCAAGAGATTGCTTACGATCGCGCCGGTACTGCCTACCTGGGCCGCATGGCCGTTTTTGTCAAAGATGACCTGCCAGCCCTACAAACCCAGCTTGCTCCCTAGGGGCGATCGCTCACGTGTGCAGCCAAGGGGCCACCAACGGCAGCGCCGCAACAAATAGCCAGGCCAGCCGCCCGTGGTGTGGGGTAGAGGGATCGGCCCTAGTGTCTGGTTCTACCAAAGCGTTAACCCGCTGCTCTAGGCGAGTGAGCGACAGAGCGTCGTTGAAACCCACACAGGAAGCGATTTCGGCCTCCAAGGTTGGAGGAATGGAATCCAGGGCCATCTGGCGGGCCAGCTTTACCAAAAGTTCTGCCAGCAGGAGTGGATCGCTGGTGTTAGCGGCTTGGTGGTCAGCCCGCATCTCTCGCAGCAGCAGCAGCTCTTCCCACAGCGATGCGGTATTGGGTAGCCAGCTGGTAAAGCGCCGCACGACACCCAGCCAGAAGAACCAGAACGGGTCGTGATGGTCAGCGTGGGCCTGTTCGTGGGCCAGCATGGCCTGCTGCTCGGCAGGGGGCAGCTGCTCTAGCCAGCCCCGACTGACTAGCAGGGCCGATCGCCACAGCCCCACCTGGGCGGCCATGGGTAAATCAATGGGCAAACACTGAGCCCGCCCGCCCTCGGGCAGGGGGACAACCGGATATTGCCGCAGCCGCCACTGGGTGCGAACCGCCTGCCCCAGAGCAGAGGCAAAAACTCCGCCAACCAGGGCCGTTACCCCTAGGCTGATCCAACATCCAACTGGGCTCACTGACCAGCCCAGCATAGTGCCGTGGTGCCCCATGGCTAGAACGGCCCCAGCGGCCAGAACTACCATCAGCGGCGGTAAGCAAAAGGCGCTCAGGGCCGACTCCCAGCGGGTTTGCCAGGGGCCATCGGGCCGTTGCCATCGCCACCGCCAAACCACTGCGACCAAAATTGTGAACACTATCAGGCTGCTGTGCATTACGCGTCTTTCTCCTCGGATTGGCTGTCCTGGGTGTGGCGCAGGGCTCGCAGGCGGGCGGCGATCGCATCCAATTTATCCAAATCAGCCCCATCTAGGCTGTCGGCAAAGGCGGCCACAATGTCGGGGCTGCCCACCGCCAAAAAACTCTGAAGCTGCTGGTGAGCCGTCAGCAGGTTGGCCTCCCGCTGAGAAACCGTCGGCTGCCACTGATAAACCTGGCGGGTCTTCCCCGCTGGGGTAGCCTCGCGTTTGAGCCAGCCTTTTTTGGCTAGCCGCTGAAGCACCGTCGTGACCGAAGCCTGGGTCAGCTCGCGATCGGGATCAGCCAGGATATGGTCGTGAATCGCCTTGACGGTGGCCCCGCCTTTGGCCCAGATAATGGCGAGAATCTCGGCCTCTAGAGGCCCGAGGGAGAGTTGGTGGGGTCGGTGGCGGGGGAGGGGGGACATGGGTGGAGAGTGGGGGGTGGGATAAGCCTTAGTTTAGGGGATGGGGTCGCTCGGGCAGTGGGTTTGCATTCTGTAATAGTTGACGGGCTGTCTTTTGATGTCAATGGCCTGTTGCCAGACAATGCCTCAGGAGAGGATGTTTTGGCGGTTGACAATCTATGAAAAAGTTCGCGTTTGGTTTAGCGGCTGCGATCGCAGCCCTCGCCCTGTGGATCGCTCCGGTGGCCCAAGCTGCTGACTTGGGGCACGGTGGTCAGGTGTTTGGCAATAACTGCGCGGCCTGCCACATCGGCGGCAACAATGTGGTTAACGGGGCTAAAACCCTGAAGCAGGCAGATCTCGAAAAGTACGATATGGCTTCTGTGGACGCGCTCGTGGCTCAGGTGACCAACGGCAAAAATGCCATGCCCGCCTTTGAGGGCCGCCTCAGCGATGAGGATATTGTCGACGTGGCATCCTACGTACTCAGCCAGGCTGAGCAAGGTTGGTAGGTCAGTTCACTATCTCCAGTTCCACCCCTCGCCGCTGTGGCTTTCGCCGCTTTGGATGGAGGGGTTTTATTATCACAGGGATGATGGTTATGGGCTTTTATCGACTGCTGCTGGCCCTGGGTTTAGGGCTGTTGCTGGGGCTGGGCGGGCCAGGGGGTTGGGCAAGGGCTGACCCAGCGCCCGGCGATCGCTGCTTCCTAGAAGTGCAGCTAGAGCATTACCCAACGGCGATCGCCCTCTGCACCAAAGCCCTCGATCGAAGGCCTGATGCCGTAGACTATCGCCTCAGCCGGGGGGTGGCCCTCTACCGCAGTGGTCGCTACGCCGAGGCGCTGATGGACAACAGCCGGGTCTTGGCGGCTCATCCAGAGGACTATCGGGCCTTTTACAACCGGGGACTGGTGCGGGTGGCTCTGCACGATTTTGGGGCGGCGATCGCAGACTTTGACCGAGCCGCCGATCTCACCGCCGATCCAAATCCCTTGGTCGAGATTTATGACGATCGCGGCCTCGCTAAACTCATGGCCGCCCAGCCCCAGGCAGCCCTATACGACTTTGAGCGGGCTCTCGCCATCAACGGCGAAGACACCCGTGCCCTGTTTAACCACGGCTGCGCCTGTCACCAGTTGGGCCACATTGATGCTGCGCTGGCCGACCTAAATCGAGTGCTGACGCTGGAACCCGACCATGCTCGCACCTACCTGAAGCGGGGGGTGATGCGCCAATCGCTGGGCGATCGCACCGGCAGCCTCGCCGATTTGCAGCAGGCTGCAGACTGTGCCCAGGCTCAGGGACAACCCCATCTGCACCACTACATCCTCACTCTGCTCAATGAGTGGAAAACCCCCACCACATCCCTGGGGTAGCGCCAATCCTTCTCACCTGCGATTCATAACCCATCATCCTGATGGACGATCTCCAACACCCACTCCCGCAGCAGCCCGTTCACCTGATCGGGCACTTCGTCATGGGGGCAGTGGCCCGCCTGGAGGTAGTGCTCCGTCAGCGTGGGGTAATACTGACGGAACTGTGCCCCCTTCTCGCGGCAATTCATCCAGGGGTCACCCTCACCCCAGAGCATGAGCAGAGGGCATCTGAGCTTTTGCAGTAGCTCATCGACCTTTTCGCCCTGGCGAGATTTGAACACCGAGGCAAACACCCTGGGAGCACCAGGGTCGAGGGCGGGGCGGCGAATGTCTTCCACCAGCTGGTCGGTAATGGCGGTTTTATCCAGATACACCTGCTGAAGGGTGCGGCGAATGGTGGCGGGCTGGCGCACGTACTGAAACAGCAGCCAGCTGGGCAGCGGCTGAAGCATGAGTGACTGGATTGCCTTTGCGATCGGATTCGGGGGCGGTGGTGGCGTTTGAGCGGGGCTAGAAAATGGCCCAGCACTGTTGAGCAGCACTAGCCCAGCCACAGCTTCGGGATGGTTGGCCGCTACGCACAGCGAGGCATAGCCGCCGAGGGAGTTGCCCGCCAGCACCGCCGGGCGACCGATCATCTCGACGATGAATTCGTGGAGTTGCGCTTCCCAGAGATCGCCGCTGTACTGCCAGTCGGGCTTGGCCGATCGTCCAAACCCCAGCAGATCAATCGCCCACACCTGAAAGTCAGCCTGTAGGCCCTGGATATTTTTGCGCCAGTGGTCGGTGGATGCACCAAAGCCGTGAACCAGCAGCAGGGGAGGGCGATTCTCCTTTGGAGAGGCTTCGCCAGCTACTACGTAGTGAATGGCCTGGTCGCGCCAAGTCCAGTAGGTGCCCTGGGAGCTATTGACGAGTTGGGAGGCAGTGGCAGTCATAGGGGGGGAGCAAGGGACTTTGTAAACAAGTGTTAATTAAAATGGTAGCGAATCTGCAGACGACCAACCTTATGAGGGTGACAAACGGGCGAATACCAGGCATTGTGGCAGATAAACGCTCGTAAGCCTGGTGCCATGGCCGCCCTTTCTCGCCCCCGTCGATCGTCGAACCGCCGCGAATTTTCTAAGTACGATGCCCGTCGCCTCAGGGCTCGCTGGTTTGAGCGCATCATGGCGATGGTGGCGCTGATCAATCTAGCGTTGGTGATTGGCGATCTGAGCTACATTCCCCTGCGCGACATGTACCTGAGATTGCTGCCCGGTTTGACGACCTGGTATGGCGAAACGTTTAAAGGTATTGAGCCCCATCGCTTTACGACCAACTATCTAGAGACCGTAGAGCAGCTTGAAGAGCAGGTTGCAGAAACGGGGCTAATCTCTACTGCGGCCCAGTCGATTTTGGTCGATCTCCAGCAGCAAAGTGCCGCTATGGTGGCTGAAAACCCGTTTCAGCTGGCCAATCGCTCGGGCAATTTAGAGCAGATAAAAAACAAAATGCGCGATCGCATCGGGCTAGAGTCGGCCACCGACTCACTGACAGAGTTTTGGAGCTATGACCACCTCAGCGAAGCAGGCTTTTCCACTGAGATGGCCTTCTTTAGCAGCGAAGTACAGCCCTTAGTCGAGACTAACTTTTTCCGGCGCACGGCCGTCCACGGCGGGTTTGTAGATCTGTTTTGGCGCATCGACATCTGGTTTAATTTGCTGTTTGGCCTAGAAATGTTGGCCCGCAGCATTTACCTCGATCGCCGCTACAAAAACTTCACCTGGAGCGATGCGATCCTGTGGCGTTGGTATGACATTCTGCTAATTGTTCCATTCAGCGCCCTGCGATTGCCCTGGCTGGCCCTATCGCGCATTATTCCAGTCACCATTCGGGTTAACCAGTCAAACTTAATCAACTTAGAGCCCATCCAAAGCCGCATCAGCCGCTTTGTAATCAGCCAGGTTGCCATCGAGATCACCGAAATTGTGGTGCTGCGCATTATCGACCAAATGCAGTCGCTGGTTCGCGATGGCAGCGTGGCCAAGACGCTCCTAGAGCCCAACTCAAGGCGCTATATCGATGTCGGTGGCGTAAATGAGCTAGAGGTTATTTCCCAGCGGCTGGCCGCGCTCACGGTCTACAACGTGCTTCCCCAGGTCAAGCCCGAAGTAGACGCCCTGCTCAAGCACACCGTTACCCAGGCCTTTGATCGCACCCCTGGCTACCAGGGGTTTCGCCAGCTGCCTGGCATTGGCGACCTGCCCGATCAGCTGGCCGAACAAGTTGTTTCCCAACTTTCGGCCAACCTCTACAATGCCATGAAGGGAACTTTGGAAAACAAATCTGGCGGCGATCTGACCCAGGCTCTCGTGCAAAAGCTCGGCGAAACCTTCAGAGTTCAGTTCAAAGAAAACGAGAATGTCGAAGAGATAGAAGCTCTAGTCGTAGATTTTCTAGAAGAATTTAAACTCAACTATGTCAAACGTCTGGCCGCCGCCGATGTCGATCGCCTGATCGAGGAGCGCTACCAGCTGTACAACGTTTCCCAGGGCAGCCTCAAGGGCGATCGCTAGGGTTAACAACACCTTGAGATGAAGCCTGATCTGCCCTAAGAAAGATAACAGGAACATTGATCTCATCCTGCTAGCTACCCACCTGGGTAGAGACAACTCTATCTTCCCTATTGCTACCTTAGGCAAAGTTTAAGGGGCGTCTACAGAAGATCAAAAACTTCTTATGCCCAATTGCCTGTTAATAGGAGGACGAGAGTATGTCTACACGCAATACTGACCCCCGCAACCGGGATTTTGAAACTTCAATTAATACTCGGCCCGCAACCAGCGACGAAATTGCCTACCGCGATGGTTATATTCGGGGCAAGTCGGCAGAGCAGCTAGAGTACGAGCGTCGCCGGGCTGCCGAAGCCAGAATGCACGAGGAAAACGCCAGGCTGCGGGCCGACAACGGCGTCTCAACTGGTCTGATTTTGGGTCTGGTATTGGCAGCGGTAGCGGCTGTAGTGGGCGGTATCGTCTATGTCTCTAGCACAGACGGTGTGGGCACAGTGGCGCCGACCCCAGAAGCCACCACGCCAGAGGCTACTACGCCAGAACCAGCCAATGAGACAACTGTCATTGAGCGCACCATTGAGCGCACTCAAGAAGTTGTCCCTGCGCCCAGTACCGTAGAGCCCCCCGAAATTAATGTAGAGCTGAACAACCCCCTGGAGGCGGCTCCTGCCACCGCTCCTGAAGCTGCCCCTGAGACGGCTCCTGAAGCTGCGCCTAGCCAGCCTGAGGCCCAAGATACTCAGCCTCAATAGTCGCTAGCTTATATAGGTGAGGGGAACCGTCATCGACGGTTCCCCTCTTTTGATGTCGTAAACCCAACGTCTTTGAATTGGGCGATCGCTGGCTCCTTGCAAAGACCCAATAAACCAAGGCAGTTAAGCGCTACGAATCGGCAAACACATAGCGGGTCAGCACCCGCATTGACTCCTGCTGACGATCGGTGGGAATGGGTTTGCTCCACTCGATTGAGTCAGAGAAGCCCAAATGGCTCATCTCTAAAATGACTCGATTGACAGCCCTGGGTCGACCAACAACAAGAACGCGAACCTGGTCGCGATGGTCTGATATCGGCCCTTTGAGGCGATCGCCTGCCGAAGAAGACGTGGCCGCCTCTTCTGAAGAGGCGCTGGCATATAAAAAAGTTTTAGGCATAGCTGGTTAAGGGGATAAGGGGTTCAACATACATCTGCGGTGACGATTCAGGCAGCGGTTGAAACGTTGAATACCCAGTGGAAAACGGCGATCGCCATACTCCCGAGGCATTTAGGTACACCTATACCCAGCGTATTCACAATACTAATAGGCGGTAGTGCTACGGAGGCACTTCACAGAGATTTCAAGACGGGCGAAGTAGGAATACTTCACCAGATTTAGTCAATAATTCTTGCTAAAGGCAAAATGAGCCTAAAGTCAGGCTGTTATGCTAGATCTGAGCCCTCATCAGAGCTTTGCAAACAAAGATGAGTAGAACACGGTGGCCCAGGAGTTTTCAGCCGACCGTACCCCATAACTAAGTTAACTTGCTAAGGGGCATTAGCTTCAGCTAGTAGACCGTTCAGCCCACTGATTTGCTGCCTTCACTGTCAAGGGCAACGTAGCCAAGAAGTCACATTCATCGCGGCAAGGCTGCTGAATACTTAGGTGCTGAAACCGCTCATCTAAGCGAATAGCGTAGGTCCACAGTGGGGATCTATCAGGGCTATTTTCTGGCTCTGCGTCAATTTTTTGACTTATCTGCTAGACTATAGCTTCGTCCAGCCATCCGGTCTGCGCTGGCCAACAGAATTTGCTTAGCAGCCGTTCTTTTGATCAAAATCATTGCTCTTATGACTGGGCCCAGGTAATTGATTTGGGATAGGGGCACCATTCGGAGCAAAAAACTAAATGACATTTGAGCAACTCGGTCTTACGGCCGGCTTACTTCGCGCGGTTGCCGATCAGGGCTACACCGAGCCAACGCCAATTCAGCTGAAGGCGATCCCCGCGATTTTAGACGGGCAAGACATCTTAGCCAGCGCCCAGACGGGCACCGGCAAAACCGCAGGGTTCACCCTGCCGCTCTTACAGCGGTTGGCAGAAACCAAAACCACTGGTAAGCGTATTCCCCGCGCCCTGGTGCTCACCCCCACTCGCGAGCTGGCGGCTCAGGTGGGCGAGAGCGTGATCACCTATGGCAAGCACATGCCCTTTCGGGCGGCGATGATCTACGGCGGCGTCAGCTTTGGCGGCCAGATTCGTCAGCTGCGCCAGGGGGTCGACATTTTGATCGCCACCCCGGGTCGTCTGCTCGACCACGTCAGCCAGGGCACCATCGACCTCAGCGCCGTCGAGATTTTGGTGCTGGATGAGTGCGATCGCATGCTCGACATGGGCTTCATCCACGACATTCGCAAAATCATGGGTCGTCTGCCCGACGAGCGCCAGACCCTGATGTTTTCGGCCACCTTCTCTAAGCCCATTCAGCAGCTGGCCCACACCCTGCTGAAGTCGCCCGTGCAGATTGAGGTCGCCCAGCGCAACACCACCGCCGAGCGGGTCGAGCAGGTAGTGCACCCCGTCGATCGCCACCGCAAGCGGGAATTGCTGTCCCACATTATTGGCTTCCACAACTGGCAGCAGGTGCTGGTGTTCACCCGCACCAAGCACGGTGCCAACCGCCTGGCCGAGCAGTTGGCCAAAGACGGCCTTAAAACCGCCGCTATCCACGGCAACAAGACCCAGGCGGCTCGCGCCCGTGCCCTGAAAGATTTTAAACAGGGTCGCGTGCGAGTGCTGGTGGCGACCGACGTGGCCTCCCGCGGCATCGACATTGATCAGCTGCCCTACGTGGTTAACTTTGAGCTGCCCAACGTGCCCGAAGACTACGTGCACCGCATTGGCCGCACCGGCCGGGCTGGCAACGAAGGTCGCGCCGTGTCGCTAATCAGCGACGATGAGCTGCCTCTGCTGATCAGCATTGAGCGCATGCTCAAGCAGTCGATTACCCAAGACATCGTGGCCGGTTACGAGCCGTCTTTCTCCTCGGATACGACCAGGGTGAGATCTGCTGCTCCGGCCAGCCCGCGTCGCCAGCGGCCCCGTCGCCGCAGTGGTAGCAGCCCTAGCGCGCCCCGCCGAGCTGGTGCTGGAGCCAGAGGGTAACAGATCTGGCCAAGGGATGGATCAACCCTTTCCCTAGCAACCTAAACCGTACTGACCAAAATCCCCTTTGTCTTTTCATTGAGAAGGCAAAGGGGATTTTTGATGGGCAGCGGCCTGGAGGTTGGCTGGGGCGATCGCCTCTCTCCCCCAATACCCCGCCCGCCTATAGTAAGCTGTCGCGTTTGAGGGCGTAGGCCTTGAGCGTGGCGTGGGTGCCGCGCTCCTCTTCGCCTTCGAGCGGGCGGCGCTGGGTAAACGTACCGTCAGAGGCCATCTCCCAGGCTTGGCGGTTGTCGGCCTGCAAAACATCGAGAATGTTTTGCAGCTCTTTGATCAGCTTCGGGTCTTCAATGGGCACGATCGCTTCCACCCGACGATCGAGGTTGCGGGTCATCCAGTCGGCGCTGCCGATGTAGTACTCGGGCTCGCCGCTGTTGTGGAAGCAAAAAATGCGGGAGTGCTCTAAGAACTGACCGATGACGCTAATTACGCGAATAGTCTCGCTGACGCCGGCTATGCCGGGCTTCAGACAGCAGATACCGCGCACAATTAGATCAATTTCGACCCCCGCCTGGGAGGCTTCGTAGAGCAGTCGAATAATGCGGGCATCGACCAGGGAGTTCATCTTGGCGACAATTTTGCCCTGGCCACCATTTTGGGCATGGTCGATCTCGCGGCGAATCAGGGCTTCCATGCGATCGCGCAGGGTCAGCGGCGCCACCAGCAGTTTGCGGTAGGCTTTCTGGCGCGAGTAGCCGGTGAGAAAGTTGAACAAGTCGCTCAGATCAGCCCCCAACTCCTCCTGGCAGCTAAATAAACCCAGGTCGGTATAGAGTTTCGAGGTTTTAGGGTTATAGTTGCCGGTGCCAATATGTACGTAGCGGCGAATTTCATTGCCCTCTTCGCGCACCACTAGGGTAGTTTTGGTGTGGGTTTTGAGCCCCACAATGCCGTAGACCACGTGAACCCCAGCGTCTTCTAGCTTTTTGGCCCACTCAATGTTGTTGGCCTCGTCAAAGCGGGCCTTGAGTTCGACTAAGGCCACCACCTGTTTGCGATTTTCGGCGGCGGCAATCAGTGCCTTCACAATGGGCGAGTCACCGGAGGTGCGGTAGAGGGTAATTTTAATCGCCAGCACCTTGGGGTCGTTTGCCGCCTGGGTAATAAACTCCTGTACCGAGGCCCGAAACGATTCGTAGGGGTGGTGCACCAAAATATCGCCGTCCCGCAGCCGGGCAAAAATATTGGGCGGGTGCTCCGAAAAACTGCTGTTGCCCTCATCATCAAGCTCAATTACCGGTTTGAACCGGGGCGGCACTAGCGCTGTCCAGGGTTTATCCTTAATCTCCGGCAGGGGCAGCGAGAGGAAAAAGAACAGGTCTCTCAGATTCAGCAGGCCGTCGATTTCATAGATGCGATCGCTGCCTACCTTAAGCTCTCGCATCAACCCCTCCTTTAGGTCGGGGGGCATGGCGCTTTCGACCTCGACCCGGCAGACAAACCCCTCTAGACGCCGCTTGTTAATTTCTTTTTCAATAGCCAGCAGCAAATCATCGGCCTCGTCTTCCAGCACCGGAAAGTCGGCATCGCGGGTAATCCTAAACAGATGACAGCTCACAATCGTCATGCCTGGAAACAGGTAGCTTAGATTTTCGGCAATCACCTGTTCTAGGGGCACCCCAATCCACACGCAGGGTTTACCCCTGTAGGTGCACAACTGCTCAGGCATGCCCACAAACCGAGGCAGGCTGCTGGGCACCTTGACTCGGGCAAAGCGCTCAACCCCAGTGTCTGGGTCGGCCACCTTGACCGCTAGGTTTAAACTCAGGTTCGACATGCGCGGAAAGGGGTGCGACGGATCAACGCTGAGCGGCGTCAGCACCGGAAAGATGCGCTTCTCAAAATAGACCTTGAGAAAGAAGAGTTGCTCTTTAGTGAGGTCGCGATAGTTTTGCAGGTAAACCCCGTGCTTGGTCAGGGCTGGGCGCAGATCACGCTCAAAGGTTTCATGTTGCAGGGCCACCTTCTCGACTAGGTGCGATCGCATCATTTCCAGCTGCTTTACCGGCGTCATCTTATCCGGTGTCTCAGGATGCACGCCCGCCTCGGCCTGCTCCATCACACCAGAGATGCGCACCATAAAAAACTCGTCCAGATTATCGCTGTAGATCGCCAAAAACTTCAGCCGCTCCAGCAGCGGCGTGCGAGGGTCAAGGGCTTCGTGGAGCACCCGCTCGTTAAACCCCAGCCAGCTGACCTCACGATTGACGTAGTACTGCGGGGCACTCAAGTCAGCGCTCTGGTCGGCCACCTTCGCTTTAGCCATGGCTTTCCTTAACCCCCAATATGTTTTGTCAGGGCATTTTAGCGGTGCAACTTGATGATTTGGTTAAGGCCAAGCCCTAGGTCGTCCTCAAAACCCAAGAGTGCCGTCCCCCCATCAACCTGGCGTTTGGATAAAGTCGATGGGATCGTCGTAGGCGGTAACGCTCTAGTGATACTCTAAATGATGGCGCTTTAAAATGTAACAGTAAATTAAAAGCGCCCAAGACAGCTGATCATACGGAATAGGCGCAAGCATGGTCACCACAGCAGAACAAACCAACGTTGGCTACATTACTCAAGTTATTGGCCCGGTCGTAGACATTAAGTTTACGGCTGGTGAAATGCCAAAGATCTACAACGCTCTCAAAATTCAGGGCACAAACCCCGCCGGCAACGAAGTTGCCGTTACCTGCGAAGTGCAGCAGCTCCTGGGCGACTCCCAGGTGCGGGCCGTTTCGATGAGCACCACCGACGGTCTAGTGCGGGGTATGAAAGTTGTCGATACTGGCCTTCCCATTAGCGTGCCCGTAGGCGCTGCTACCCTGGGCCGCATTTTCAACGTGCTGGGTGAGCCCGTAGACGAAAAAGGGCCGGTCAACGTTGACACCACTTCGCCTATCCACCGCTCAGCGCCTAAATTCACTGAGCTAGAAACCCAGCCCTCGGTGTTTGAGACCGGCATTAAGGTGATTGACCTGCTGGCTCCCTACCGTCGCGGCGGCAAAGTGGGTCTGTTTGGCGGTGCGGGCGTGGGCAAAACCGTACTGATTCAAGAACTGATCAACAACATCGCCAAAGAGCACGGCGGTGTGTCGGTGTTTGGCGGCGTGGGCGAGCGCACCCGCGAAGGCAACGACCTCTACAACGAATTTATCGAGTCCGGTGTGATCAACGCCGACGACCTGGGCAAGTCTAAGGTCGCCCTAGTCTACGGCCAGATGAACGAACCCCCTGGGGCACGCATGCGCGTAGCGCTGTCGGCGCTGACCATGGCCGAGTACTTCCGCGACGTCAACAAGCAAGACGTGCTGCTGTTCATCGACAACATCTTCCGCTTTGTGCAGGCTGGTTCTGAAGTATCGGCACTGCTGGGCCGCATGCCCTCCGCTGTGGGTTATCAGCCCACCCTGGGCACCGATATGGGTGACCTGCAAGAGCGCATTACCTCTACCCTAGAGGGCTCTATTACCTCCATTCAGGCCGTGTACGTCCCGGCGGACGACCTCACCGACCCCGCGCCGGCAACCACCTTTGCCCACCTTGACGCCACCACCGTGCTGTCTCGGGCCCTGGCCTCCAAGGGCATCTACCCGGCTGTGGATCCCCTCGACTCTGCTTCCACCATGCTGCAGCCCAGCGTTGTCGGCGAAGAGCACTACAGAACCGCTCGGGCGGTGCAGTCTACCCTCCAGCGCTACAAAGAGCTTCAGGACATCATCGCCATTCTGGGTCTAGATGAGCTGTCTGAGGACGATCGCACGGTGGTGGCCCGCGCCCGCAAGATCGAGCGCTTCCTCTCCCAGCCCTTCTTTGTGGCTGAGGTGTTTACCGGTGCCCCTGGTAAGTACGTTTCTCTGGAAGACAACATCAAAGCCTTTAACCAGATTCTCTCTGGCGAGCTAGATGATATCCCTGAGCAGTGCTTCTACCTCAAGGGTGGCATTGAAGAAGTGTTCGAAGCCGCCGAAAAGATCAAGGCTGAGAAGTAGCTTCTGCTGTTGGGGGCCAGGGAATAATCCTGGTTCCCAACATCCTGTCATAATCCCTATTGCATTCTTGCTATGGCATTAACCGTTCGTGTAATTGCCCCAGACAAAACCGTCTGGGACTCTGAAGCAGAAGAAATCATTCTGCCCAGCACCACTGGCCAGTTGGGCATCTTAGCTGGCCACGCCCCCCTCCTCACGGCCCTCGACATAGGCGTGATGCGGGTAAGAGCTGATAAAGAGTGGGTGCCCATCGCGCTGATGGGTGGCTTTGCCGAAGTTGACAGCAACGAAGTCATTATTCTGGTCAATGGGGCTGAGCGTGGCGATACCATCGATCTCGCCAAGGCCCAAGCCGCCTATCAGGAGGCTGAGACTCACCTCAGCGAGGTTGACACCGAAGATAAGTCGGCCACAATTCAGGCCCGTCAGAGCCTCAAGCGCGCTAGAGCCAAGCTTCAAGCGGCGGGCGGACTCAAGTAGTATCTCAATAGTGAATGAGTTCATTGAAAAGCCCGCCAGTTGAATAACTGGCGGGCTTTTCAATGGGACTGTGCCCCCGATTGAGTCTTAGCAGCGAAGGAAGATCTAAACCAGATGTTTTAGCTAGGCATTAAATCCTGTTCAGCCTCTGGAACAATCACGAACTACCGGTAAAGGTGATTTCGGGAAAGCGATCTTGAGCTTCGGTAAGGGGTTTGCCCTTACCTTCTTCCTGCCAATAGTTGATAATCTCGGTAGCCTGGTTGAGAATTTCAACCCGCTCTTCCTCTTCGATCCAGGGCTTGCTTTCAAGCTCTGTTTTCATTTGTTCCCAGGCGTCGTTACGGGGCCAGAAGAAATAAGAGGTGAGCGGGCTGGTGCCCTTGCCTACCACCTGATCAACTGCCAGCGCAACGTCGCCTTCTAGCCAGAGTACTTTTAGGACAAATCTGGACAAGTAGACCTCCGCTGCAATTCCAAAAATACTACAGTCTATAATTCTATCACCTTGCCTCCCTCCTCTCTACCCCAGGTGTGCATTCTATGACCTCTTTGGCTGCCCCTCGGGCGATCGCGGTGTTTGATATCGACGGTGTACTGCGGGATGTGGGCAATTCTTACCGCCGCGCCCTGGCCGATACCGTGGAAGAATTTACCGGGGGCCGCTATCGCCCCACGTCGGAAGATATCGATCGCCTCAAGGGTGAGGGCCAGTGGAACAACGACTGGGAGGGTTCCCAAGAGCTGGTGTATCGCTATTTTGAAGCCCAGGGGAAGAGTCGGGATGCGATCGCCCTCGACTATGACCAGATCGTGGACTTCTTTCAGCGCCGCTACCGGGGGCCTCGCCTGGACGATCCTAACCAGTGGACAGGCTACATTACCCAAGAGCCACTGCTGGTGGATGCGGCTTACTTTGGTGAACTGACGCGCGATCGCATTCCCTGGGGATTTTTTAGCGGAGCCACCCAGGGGTCGGCCCGCTTTGTGCTAGAGCGGCGGCTGGGGCTGAACAACCCCGTGCTCGTAGCTATGGAGGATGCCCCCGGCAAGCCCGACCCCACCGGCCTGTGGGCCGTGGTGGCTCGCCTGACTGAGCAGCATGGGCTACCGACTGACCTACCGGTGATCTACGCCGGAGACACCGTCGCCGATATGCAAACCGTTGTGCAAGCCAGGGCTGCCCAGCCCCAGCGGCGATGGCTGGGGGTTGGGGTGCTGCCGCCCCACGTAGGGGCCGGAGCAGAGACCTATCGCCGGGCCTACCGGGATGCCCTATGCGAGGCCGGGGCCAGCGCAGTCGTGAGTGGCGTGACGGAACTCACGGCTAGCCTCATCCCCACGCTGCAGCCCTAAGAAAAAACGGGAGATGAGTAACTCTCACCTCCCGCACTACCATCAGGGTGCATTCATGAACAACTAAAGCGACTGAGACCGTTAGGTCAAGCCAGCTTATTCGGTGACGGCTTTACGGCGGCGCAGGGTGGTAAACCCGCCGATGCCCAGGGCCATCATGCCGAGTAGGGCAGAGGGCTCAGGAACGTCTTCAGCCGGGGGTGCCCCATGCTGAATACCGCGCACCGCAAAGATCACGTCGTTGTAGTCGCGATCGCCGCCGCCGACAATATCCTCAAAGCCGAGGATAATCCAGTCTTTGTGCTGGAAGGCGACTACGTGCTGGAGCCCGTTGGGGTTAGCCGCCGCGTCAGTGCCCAGCATGGTTTTGCCGCCGTTTTTGCCGTCCGACTTAATCATGAAGTCGAGCTGGGTAGCCCCAACGAACCCACCGAGGCTAACGCCTTGTCCGAGGGCTAGGGGCCCGTTGCTCTCACTCAGCTTGCTGTTGGCCGACGAAATGTCGTCAAAGATTTTACCACTGCCGCTCAGGCCACCGTTGGCATCGGTGGCGGTGTAGAACAGCTGGTTGCGATACCCCGCGCCTTCATTGATGAAGTAGACCTCAACGGGGTCAACCCCATTCCAAAACAGCTTGCTGGTGTCAAGCTGGTACTGGGCCAGAAACCCCTGAGACAGGGCGTTGGCTTCGTTGTTGATGAGCTTTTTGAGCTCATCGAGGGTAGTGGAGGGCTCGGTTATGTTAAGGCTCTTGAGGTTGTCAAACCCGAGGTCAGTGGAAAACTGATCGGGAGTGAGGCTAGCGTTGGACATTTGGGCCTGGGCTGGTGCCGTAGCCACAAGGCTGACAGACACTGCCGCTGCGGCAAGTCCGGCTTCTAAGAGGTGACGGTTAATAAACATCTCCTGGTACCTGGCTGATAGATTCGTTGGAGTTATATAGGACACCTGCCGCAAGGAAGGGCCTAGGGGATGAGCAGGCTGTATCGCGGTAGCGAATGGGTCTGCCCGAGGGCCAGTTAGACTGGTATATCTCTCGTCCAATCTACTTGACCGGTGGAGAGAGAGCCTGAGTAGATACCCTGGGAGGGAGATAAAGTTTCAGTAATTCTATCGCAGTCAAGTAAAAAGTATTGCTAGAAGTACTGATGCCACCCCCGTAGAACCGGTCTGTTGCTCTAGCCTGCTGCGCTTAAAAGCCCCTCAAATCTGACTCCCGCCTGAAAAAAACTAGAAATTTGGGCTGACTCTTTCACTTAGCCGCAATCAGGGGTTAGTGTCTAGACTTACCCTGTCAAGTTAGGACGGCACCATGGCCAAAGCTGACCCCCACCGCCTGAAGCTCTCGCAGCTGCGAGCGCTGGTGGCCATTGCCGATCAGGGATCGTTTAGCGATGCGGCTCTACATATGGAGCTTTCCCAATCGGCGGTGAGTCACGCGATCGCCACCTTGGAAGATGAGCTAGGGGTACTATTGCTCAACCGAGGTCGTCAGGGGGCGGTGCTGACGCCAGTGGGTGAACAAATTACTGAGGAAGCTCGGCAGGTGCTGCGATCGCTCTCTAACCTGTGCAATCGAGCTGACGAGGCGAAGGGACTACAAACGGGCGAGGTGCGGATTGCGGCCTTTCGCAGCGTGG
Organism: Leptolyngbya sp. CCNP1308; assembly: GCF_034932455.1. Classification (NCBI taxonomy): domain Bacteria; kingdom Bacillati; phylum Cyanobacteriota; class Cyanophyceae; order Leptolyngbyales; family Leptolyngbyaceae; genus Leptolyngbya; species Leptolyngbya sp. CCNP1308. Next base: position 74,583 of record NZ_JAYGIH010000036.1, read on the forward strand.
CCACCCACATTTTGCCGGAGGTGATTCGTCAGTTTCGGCAGCAATACCCCGGCGTGACCATTGCCATTGACGAAAAATCTCACTACGAGATGGTGGAAAGCGATCTGCGCCAGGGGCGGGCCGATGTGGGGTTTACCTATTTGCCCACCCGCGACGAGTTTGAACAGTGGGAACTGCTGCGCGATCGCTACATCATGCTTTTGCCCCCCAGCGCTCAGCCGACTGCCCCCTTTACTTGGGAAGACCTGGCGGCCTACCCGCTGATTCTGACGCCGAGCGACGACGGCGATCGCCAGTACCTCGATCGCCTGCTGCACCGCTGGGGCCAGCAGCTACAGCCCGCCTACGTCGTGCGCGAAGACTCAACCATTCTCAGCATGGTAGAGCGGGGTTTGGGAGCTACGATTATGGCCGCCCTGGCGGCAGAACCGATTCCCCCAGAGCTGCGGGTAGCGGAGTTGCCCCAGCCCCTAGAGCGGGTGATTGGGGTGATTGTGCTGCGCGATGCGCTGCTGCCGCCGCCGGTATACGCCTTCTTAGAGCGGCTCAAAGCAGTTTGGTTGAAGTCTCGGGCGGCTCAGCCCGCCCCTGGCCTGGTGGTGGGAAACAGCTAGCCCGGCGTCTGTCAGCATAAAAAATGCCCCAGCACTGGGCCGAGGCAAAAGGTCGTTGTTGCTCTGGAGGGACGTTGAACGCGGTTCACATTCTCCAGCTATTGGCTACAGCGACAGGACTGTCCATTTCGGACGGCACCAATTTTTGTGGATACCGGAGGTTAAAAACCCATAGCCTTGGCCAGAATGGCGGTGTCGGGGTTGAGGCCACCTTTGACCTGGTTATTGCTGTGGGCGATCGCCGTGTCGGGGTCTTTCAGTCCGTTGCCGGTCAGCACGCAGACGATATTAATGCCAGCGGGCACTTGGTCTTTTACCTTCAGCAGCCCGGCTACGGAAGCGGCACTGGCGGGTTCACAGAATACGCCTTCTAGGGCCAGCAGGCGATAGGCGTCTAGAATTTCGTCGTCGGTGACGGCATTAAATTCGCCCTGGCTGGCGTCGCGCACGGCTTCGGCCTTTGTCCAGCTGGCGGGGTTGCCAATGCGAATGGCGGTGGCTAGGGTTTGCGGGTCACGCACCACATGGCCATGAACCAGAGGCGCTGCCCCCGCCGCCTGAAAGCCCATCATTCGGGGCAGGCGACTGCACTTGCGCTGCTGGTGGTATTCGCAAAAGCCCATCCAATAGGCGGTGATGTTGCCCGCGTTGCCCACGGGAATACACAGCCAGTCGGGGGCATCGCCCATGGCGTCAACAATCTCAAAGGCACCGGTTTTCTGGCCCTCTAGGCGGTAGGGGTTGACCGAGTTGACCAGGGTAATGGGGTAATCCTGCGCCAATTCCTGCACCATGGCGAGAGCATCGTCAAAGTTGCCGTTGATGGCCAGCACTTCGGCCCCGTAGAGCAGTGCCTGGGCCAGTTTCCCCAGGGCCACATAGCCATCGGGTATGAGTACAAAGGCCCGCATGCCCCCTCGGCGAGCGTAGGCGGCGGCGGCGGCAGAGGTGTTGCCCGTGCTGGCGCAAATCACCGCTTCGGCCCCGGCCTCTTTGGCCTTAGAAATGGCCATGGTCATGCCCCGGTCTTTAAAGCTGCCGGTGGGGTTGAGGCCGTCGTACTTGACCCATACCTTGACGTCTTTACCAATGTGCTGGGCCAGAGTTGGCATCGGAATCAGCGGAGTATTGCCCTCGCACAGGGTAACCACCGGGGTCTGGTCGGAAACGGGCAGATAGGCTCGGTAGGTTTCAATTAGCCCCGGCCAGGGCTGGAGCCCAGTGCTAAAGGTGCGGGAGACGGCGGTGGCGGCAGGATTTACGCTTAGGGTCACGGTAGGTCGGCAATATATTGTGGGAAGCTCAAGACCTAGATGAGTTACACCCAATCCAAGGCTCAGCCCTATGTTGTTTCCTAGTTTACCGTGAGCCTTGGCCCCAACGGATCAAGCGCCCCACTTTTGGCTACCTGGCCGCAGAATTCTGTCCTAGGGAGGATCTCCAGTTTATAAACTGCCCTAAGCTGTTTCGGTGGTTTGCGATCGCCCGGTTTAAGATTGGTCTCTAGACAGAATGGTTAAAATGTCTTAACTTTCTGACTGAGTACAACTCTCTACCCAACTTCGCCCATGAACGCCCCCGTAGATCGCGCTAACGTTCAAGTATCTGCTCTATCTGATGGAGCGGCCCTGGAACTGGTGACAGCCCCGAACCCAACGATGACGGCTGTAGTCTCCACAGCGCGCGAAACAGCTCCCGCGGTCGAGGACAAAATTTGCTGGCTTGAAGTTCGCCAAGCCCCCTACCCCCCCAATCAGCAGGTAGAACTGCTGCATTTGCAGGCCGAAGCCGAGGCCCTGCTGTTGCAGCTGCAGGCCAAGCACCAGCGGCGACAGCAGCACCTGGATAGCGCTGTGGAAACGCTCACACTGTAAAAAATTAAAAATCGCAATGGGATTGACCGATGATTCCTGCGGGATACTCGTTCCGAGTCGATTCCCGTGGCTGCGATGCCGCAGGATTCACGCTCCGCGAATCGCGCCTCTGACCCGAGCGAAAATGCGCCACTTTCTGAAGAATTCGCTATGGTTAGGGGAATTTGTGGGGAGATGCTGCGATGACTTACTCTGCCAAACCCAGGCAACCTGGAGAGCCTAAGCTAAAGAGCCTAGCTAACCGAAAGCTGTACGCCGCCCTCGGTGGTGGGTTACTTTTGGCGATCGCGGCCGGTGCAACCCTCAAGCTCACCACGGCAAACTCTCGCAGCAATAATCAGGTGGTCGAGACCGTGCCGCCTGCGGTGGCTACTGACCCCGCCTCGGTTGATGGAGCGCTGATTCCAGCAACTGGGGAAGCCGCTACGCCATTTCAATCTCAACCCTTCTATGCCGCATCGACGCCCCTGCGGCTGGCTGACCCCAGTCTGCTGCGGTCTACCTCACCCCAGGCTCGGGTAGAAGCTATCAGTGCGGGGCGCTCTGATCCATTTGCTTCAGTAGTATTACCCGGGCCTAGAGCTTCCCGGCCCAAGCCAACAGCGGCTGTGCTGACGCCAGCGCCCTCAACCACCGCAGGCCAGGGGCTGCCCGCGGTGCCCGCAACGGCTACCCAGAGTTTGCCGCCTCTGCCCCAGATTGCCGTGCAGCCCGTGGCCTTGCCCAACCTTCCTGCTCCTTTTCTGCAGGGCGGTGTGCCACCGATCCCTACCGATATTGCCGTAGCCCCCACGGGTAGCCCGACCTTTCAAAACCTGGTTGACCAGGTGGTGGTGAGCGGTGTGGTACAGGTCGGCAGCGGCGTCAGCGTCATTGTCACCGAACCGGGCAGCACCGTCAGCCGTCGCGTGTCCCAGGGCGATATGCTGGCCGGCGGGCGCATCAAAGTTAAGTCGGTGGATATGTCTGGACAAGAGCCCATGGTGGTGCTCACCTACGACGGCAGAGACTACACCCGTACTGTAGGGGCTCCCATGGTGAGTGCCCTTTAGCTATTGGCACCCTTCAGCGACGGTCGTGAATCCGACAAAGCAAAGTTTTGCTTAAATTTGACCGCCTATCGTCGCATGGGGTTGATATATGAAGGAGAGCTAGCCAGAGGATTTAGTCCAGAAAGCTGGGCTAGGTGGGCCAGAGGATTGGTGCTTACAACACCAGCTAGCGATACCGAGTAAAGGGCAGCGGGGTGCTATGCCCTTGCGGTTAGTCAGTCGGCTGAGAGGTTGCCTATGGGCAGTAGTCAGACATCTTCTAGCAGAGCAAGGGCTCAGCGGTTGCTGGGTCTTGATGGGGGCGACACCTACGAGTGCCCGGTGTGTCGCCATGGGCAGATTCAGCCCATGGCGCTGATGGATGCCTACGCCTGTAGCTTTTGTCGCCACATATTTGAGGTCAACCTCGAGCAGCAAACGGTGCATGTAGTCGATAGCGTGCAGCCTATGGGCTGGCGCTGGCAGGGCTGGCGCTGGCAGCCCCTTTACCAAAGCCGGGGCGATATTACCCTGACTCTTTGGCTGATCGGGCTGGCGCTGGTGATTCTCCCGGCGGGGATAGTGGCCCTGGGAGGGTACATCTTTCCCCCGCTTGAGGCCACAGCGGGGATGAACTGGTCTATGGTTTGGGCACTGGGTACCTTAGCCGCCCACAGCGCTATGGTGGGCTGGCTCATCGCCGAACATCACCAATTCCCAATTTATGTGATGGCTAAAATTCGTCTCCAACGGCTTTTAGAGCGCCTGCCAGGATAGACGATGACTATCTGCCCCCGGTAAAGCCTCGCGATCTTGAATGAGTAGTCAGCGAGATTTCTAATGATTCACAACCGATAGGCAATCGGTCGAAGAGAACCAAATTAGGGGAATATCGGCGTCGCTGCGCCAGCGTACCCAGCCCTCGGCAGTGCTAGAGCCCGGCAGCGGATTGCATCCTTGGGCCGGTTGTGTGACTCGTACCCGTAGCCAGTCTCCTTCGAGATCGAGGGGTTGAATAATGCTGTTAGACCCCACCAGTGCCTGGAGTGGGGCAGTGCTGTTGGGAGCCAATCGCATGGGTTGAGCCAGGCCAGGTCGCCGAAACTCAATGCGGGATGCCGCCTGCATCGAGGTTTCCCAGGCTTCTATGGTGAGAGGCAATCGGCCCAGGTCTAGGTGGGAGGTATGGGCCCAGGCGGTACCCGCCGGGGTGTATTGAAAGCGAAACCAGCCATCGGGGCGAACTTCTAAAACGGGAAAGGTGTAGATCTGCTGCTCGGTTTTGACCATAGAAAAGGCGGCATCGCGGCCAATGGCCAAGGGGCCTGCGTTGTTAGGGACGAGCCAGCCGTTGATCAGCCAGCCCCAATGGACGCTCTCCGGGCTGGGGTAAATGGGCAGAGCCACCTCGCTCAGCCAGCCAGCACCGGAGAGCTCGTCGCTAATGCCTGTGGTGGGATTGGCGGGACGCAGATTCCCGACGCCGACCTCATCGTTGGGGGCTGGGGTTAGACCAATAATGCCCGCCGCTTCTGGGAGGATGGGCTCTGGGAGAGGGGTCGGTAGCGGTGGTGGAGTAGGTTCTGAGGTGTCTTGTTTGTCCCTGAGGTTGTGGGGGGCGGCGGCGAGAGCATCTGGTGCAGCCTGAAGGGGGCTAGAAAGTGTCGTTCCTAGAAGGGCTGTCGTGGCAAAAAGCCCGATCGCAATGGGTACCAGTCGGCCTAGACAAGCTACGCTGCGCTGGTTGGAAGCCTGCCCCAGGGGACGTTGTGGTGGAAGTAGGAGAGGATGCATAGCCATGACAACTGGAGGAGATAATGACAGAACTCTGTAGCAGTACGCCTGCGATCGCAAGTTGGATGCCTGAGGCCGCCTTGATTATGCTCAAATAAGCCCCGTTTTAAGCTGTGTCTCTGGTTTGCTTGACCAACACTTAACCTGATTGTGCCCGATGCAACCCCTCTGCTCATCGCATATCTGTTGATCTCCCCTTCCCAACCCATCCACCGACTTTCCTCCTCGGCTAAACCGACCGATTCCTAAGCACTGTTAACAGCTTGAGAAAGTGCTCTGGCAAGGGGGCGATCGCCACCACCAGATTCCCCGTGGCCGGGTGGCGCAGTTCTAACCGCTCGGCGTGGAGCGCCTGACCCGGCAAATTTACGCCCACGTCGCGCCCCGCCCCATAGGTGAGGTCGCCAACGATGGGGTGACCCATGTGAGTGCTGTGGACGCGGATCTGGTGGGTGCGACCAGTCTCTAGGCGAAACCGCAGCAGTGAGAAATTGCCCAGGCGTTCTTCCACCTGCCAGTGGGTGATGGCGGTGCGCCCTTTCTCCAGGGGCACAACGGCATGCTTTTTGCGGTCGATTGGGTGGCGACCCAGAGGGGCATCGATGGTGCCAGAGTTAGCCTTAGGCGCTCCGTAGACAACACCGAGATATTCCCGGCGGGCCGTTTTGGCCTTCATCTGGGCTTGGAGATCGCTGTGGGCTAGGTCGGTTTTGGCCACCACAATGGCCCCGGTAGTGTGCTTATCGAGCCGGTGGACAATGCCGGGGCGCTGGACGCCGCCGATGCCGAGGAGCTGATCGCCGCAGTGGGCCAGCACCGCGTTAACCAGGGTGCCGCTCAGGTTGCCGGGGGCAGGATGCACCACCAAGCCAGCGGGCTTGTTGAGAATGATCAGGTGCTCGTCTTCGTAGAGAATGTCGAGGGGAATAGCTTCGGCGGTCAGATCTAGCGGGCGGGGTTCGGGGATGGTGAGGTGGATGCGATCGCCCAACCGAACTGCTTCCTTTTTATTGGTGCACAGCTGACCGTTGATCAGCACGTACTCCCAATCGATCAGCTTTTGCACCCGGTTGCGGGAGAGTTCCTTGACGTTGGCGGTGAGCCAGCGATCGAGCCGCTCGGGGTCAGGACGATCAACGGTGAGTTCGAAGATTTGGTCGGCGATGGCTAAAAGACTGAGCGCGGTAAGATTTCTATAATCAATCATAAGCCGCTCCGTCTTGGGATCTTTGCCGCCGATGAATCCTAGCTCTACCCCTCAGACCCTAGCGAATCTGTCCCCTAACCAGCTACGCCGCATTCATCATCTGGCCCTAAATGTAAAGGATATGGCGGCCTCACGCAGGTTCTACGGCGGTCTGCTGGGGCTGCGAGAGCTGACTGGTGACGAGGTAGATGATACCCTCAAAGATCTGGTCGCCACGGGCAAGGTCGCTAACTTTGTGCTGCCCGACGGGCTAATTCTCGACTTGTTTGGTGCTCCACACCTGGAGCCGCCTGACCCCGACCCCGATAAATCTTTTACCCGCGCTTACCACCTGGCCTTTGATATTGACCCGGCGCAGTTTGACGGGGCGCTGGCGGTGCTGGCGGCGAACGAAGTCTCCATTGCCCACGGCCCTGTCACTCGGCCCACCGGGCGCGGCGTATATTTCTACGACCCCGATGGCTTTATGGTCGAGATTCGCTGCAACCCAGTTGAGGCCTGAGCACAGAACTTACTCAATGATTAGGCAATCGCAAAAAGCCCCAGGCTGAATGGCTTCAGCCTAGGGCCATTGGTTAACCAAATGCCGCCTTACCGCACCAGGGCAGGCTTCTCCACCTGGTAGGTGGCGAGAATGCGCTCGGCCATCTGGGGCGGAGTTAATCCTAGCGCCGCCTTTGACTGGTCGGGGCTGGCGTGGTCTACCAGCACATCGGGCACGCCGATACGCAGCACCTGAGCGGGCAGCTGGGCATCCATGATCGATTCCACTACCGCAGAGCCAAAGCCGCCCATTAGGCAGCCCTCTTCAAAGGTGACCACCTTGCCGATTTCCCTCGCCAGGGGCAAAATCAGCGCCTCATCCAGGGGCTTGGCGAAGCGGGCGTTAACCACCGTGGCCTCAATACCGTGCTCGCTGAGGATTTCGGCGGTCTGCATGGCCGGGTAGACCATCGAGCCGTAGCCCAGCAGCAGCACGTCGTCGCCCTGGCGCAGTACTTCTGCTTCGCCAATTGGTAAAGGCTCCCAGCCTTCTTCCATCAGAGGGGCACCGTAGCCGCTGCCGCGGGGGTAACGCATGGCGATCGCGCCCTTGGTGTAGTCAATCCCCGTCACAATCATCCGCTGCATTTCGGCCTCATCTTTGGGGGCCATCAGCACGATGTTGGGGATGCAGCGCAGGTAGGCGATGTCGTAGAGACCCTGGTGGGTCGGCCCGTCGGCCCCGACAATGCCCGCCCGGTCGAGGCAGAAGAACACCGGCAGCTTTTGAATGCAGACATCGTGGACAATCTGGTCGAAGCCGCGCTGCAAAAACGTGGAATAGATTGCCGCCACCGGGCGCATACCCTCGCAGGCCAGACCTGCCGCCAGCGTCACCGCGTGCTGCTCGGCAATGCCGACGTCAATGTATTGCTTGGGCAGCGCCTGCTGGAGTTTGTCTAGCCCCGTACCCGTGGCCATAGCGGCGGTGATGCCGACAATTTTGGGGTTGTCTTCAGCCAGTTTGATCAGGGTTTCGGCAAACACCTTCGAGTAACTGGGAGGTTTGGGCTTGGTGGAGGGCACCCCTTTGCCAGTAGACAGGTTAAAGGGCGACTGGGCGTGGTAGCCCACCTGGTCTTTTTCGGCGATCGCATAGCCCTTCCCCTTGGTGGTGGCCACGTGCACTAGCACCGGCCCGGTGTGCTTGTGGGCCTCTTTAAAGGTGGCAATTAGCTCTTGCAGGTTGTGGCCATCCACCGGCCCCATGTAGGTAAAGCCCAGTTCTTCAAATACGGCCCCCACCTTGGGCACCGCCAAACGCTTCATGCCTTCCTTCACCCGGTCAAGCTCCGGCGAAAGCGACTCACCCACAAAGGGCAGGTGCTTGAACTGCTCTTCGAGGTTGTCGGTAAGAAACTGCACGGGCGGGCTGAGGCGCATTTTGTTGAGGTAGCGCGGAATCGCCCCCACGTTGGGCGAAATCGACATTTCGTTGTCGTTGAGCACCACCAGCAGGTTGGTGTTGGGCAGGTGCCCGGCGTGGTTGATGGCCTCCAGGGCCATGCCCCCGGTCAGCGCCCCGTCACCGATAATGGCCGCCACCTTGTAGTTGTCGCCGCTCAGATCGCGGGCCAAAGCCATACCCAGGGCGGCTGAAATGCTGGTGGAGGCGTGGCCAGCGCCAAAGTGGTCAAACTTGCTCTCGCTGCGCTTGAGGTAGCCCGCCACACCATCTTTTTGGCGCAGGGTGTGGAAGTCGTGGTACCGCCCGGTGATGAGCTTGTGGGGGTAGGCCTGGTGGCCCACATCCCAGGTGACTTTGTCGCGATCGAGGTCGAGGGTTTGGTACAGGGCCAGGGTTAGCTCCACCACCCCCAGCCCAGGCCCCAAGTGCCCCCCGCTGGCGGCCACGGTCTCCAGGTGCTTTTCGCGAATCTGGCGAGCCACATCTTCGAGCTGGCGAATGGATAGACCGTGGAGTTGATTGGGGTGAGTTACGTCACTCAGGTGCATACTGCCTTAACCTCTACGTCACGAAATTGTGTTTTTCCTGCTACTCTTCACTGTAGAAGATTCGACGACTAGAAACATTGGGGCGATCGCATTGGTCTACCCAAGGCATAACCAAAACGAACTCTGCTGAATTAATTCGCTGTAATTCATTGACCAACAGTCTGTAACCAGCGATTACGCCTGTTAACTAAGCTATATAACCTTTAACGTTCTGTTATGGTTCATTTTCTTGCTTCTGCTACCCGTCGCCCGTGCTCTGCACTACCGTTTGCCCTAATTGCCGGGCTGGCGGCTCCCCTGGTGCTGGTGTCTGCTCCCAGGGCGATCGCCAACGATTTTGAATCCTGCACCAGTAACCTGATCGAGGCGGGCATTGCCGTTGCTGATGCCGCTGGTGCCTGTGGCACAGCACTGCACCCCGCCGACCTCTCAAGCTGCACCGTTGATGTGCTCGGGGCTGCCGAGGTGGATGCCGAACAGGCGTTAGTGGCCTGCCAGAGCGATCGCCGCCCCCTAGAGCTGGCCACCTGCGTCGGCGATATTCACCAGGGTCTAGAGGTCGCCAACTCTACTACCGTGCTCAACAACTGTCGCCGCAGCGTGCTGCCCATGCGGTTTTCTGACTGTGTGGTAGGCGTGGCTACCGCCGCAGAGCTAGCCGTGACCGACTCCATGACCCAGTGCATTGCCGCTGGCTATCGCCCTGAAGATGTCGCCCCTACTTTCATCTTCTCCCGCTAGCTCCGGCGCTGGCTCTCTAGAGCGGTGATGTAGTCGGGAATGTCTTCCTGCCCCACCAGGCAGGCGGTTCTATCCACCGTCAGCAGGTCGTCGCCATAGATGACTTGACCGATGGAAATGCCATTGCCGCGATCGGGCTGCCAGTCGCGGCTGACAAATTTTTCGGTGCAGTCCACAACGCCGCCCGCAAAGTAGTGGCCCAGAGTCGAGTAGACATCCTGCAAAACCAGGGGCACCGACGGGCGGTGCAGTTGCCCCCGAGAGTTAGCACTGCGGGCTTTGTATTTCGCCCTAGGAAAAAGGCCATAGAGGTTTTTCAGAGAAGCCGAAATCAGCGGTGCCCCTTTTAGCTGGGTGCGCTTCAAGGCGCTGACCGACAGGCAGCAATCGACCTCTTGCAGCAGTTTGGGTGCCCACATGGTTGTGAACCGCACCGGACTGGGGGAGCGATTAGAGTATTCGGCCAGTTCCAGCTCATCGGCGTTGAGCAGCTGCATTCCCGCTGACAAAAGCTGAGGGACGCCAACTTTAGCCATGATGGTGTCGAAGGCAACGTTAGAGCAAACCCCTTCAACGATGAGGATTTCGGCGCTGGGGCTAGATTCCCGTAAGCCTCGGAGGACTTCTTTCAGCACCGCCAGGCTGACGGTGGCGGGCGGCCCCACGGGGTACCCCAAATTGGGCTTAACGAGAATGCGCCGGGCCTGCTGGGCAGCTGCGGGCGGGGCGTAGTGGAAGCGATCGCTCAGAGTCGTCACCACTGGAGCTAACACAGGCATAGGTTAAATGGACGAATAGGGCTCTAACTGATGAACTGCACCGCAATGATGCCAAGGGCCCAGGCAAAGACCATCCAGGTCATTAAACTTGTCATCGGCATTCCTCTCCAATAATTTAATTCTTTGGTTGACGAAAACTCTCATTCCACTGTAGTAGGGCCTTGGAGGCATTCCGATGGCAGAAAACCGAACCGAAGACATCGACTCCGCTCAGCCACCAGGAAGGGTTGGCATGGTTGATGAAATGTCTCCGTCGGGGCCGTCGCCGGGGCGGGCTGAAAAAACTGGGCAGTGGGGTTTACTCTGCTGGGTAACGTCGCGTATAGTAGTAGACTGTGTCTGTGATAAAAAGGTCTTACGGCTAGAGAAACCAAATGGCTAAGAAAAGCATGATTGCGCGGGAGCGCAAGCGGGAAAAGATGGTAGCGCAGTACGCTAAGAAGCGTGAGGCACTGCTGGAAGAGTTTGATAAGGCTGCCAACCAGCAAGAGAAGGTAGCTGTCCACCGCAAGATTCAGCAACTTCCCCGCAACAGCGCGCCGACTCGCCTGCACAATCGCTGCTGGATGACCGGCCGTCCCCGTGGTTATTACCGCGACTTTGGCCTCTGCCGCAACAAGCTGCGCGAAATGGCCCACCAAGGTCTGCTGCCTGGGGTTGTCAAGTCGAGCTGGTAAGATAGATTTTCAATATTTGAATAGGCCTAAGGCTTTCGCAAAAGCCTTAGGCCTATTCCCTAAAGGGGTTTGAGTACTGCTCAAGCCCCTTTAATGTGGGGATTGATATGAAATCTCGTAATCCTCTATCCCCAAATCTCGGCCATCACTAGAGCAAAACCGGGCAGAACCTCTTCTCCAGAGAGCTGTTCCGGCTGGCTCAAATACTCTGTAGGTCGCCCTAGACGGTAAATTTCCACCCGTTTTTCCTGGGGATCGATTAGCCACCCTAGCCGCACACCGCAATCGCGGTATTCAGACATCTTGTGCTGAAGGGTTGCCAGTTTATCCGTCGCCGATCGCAGCTCAATCAGAAAATCGGGGGCTAGGGGTAAGAATTTGGCTGGGTCTGGGGCCAGGTCTTCAATACGCGATTTTGCTACCCAGGCTACATCGGGCGAGCGATCGGCTCCGTTGGGGAGCGAGAACCCGGTGGAGGAGTCAAACACAAAGCCCGTGCCATCTTGTTCAGCCCAGGCACCCACCCGTAAGTTGAGCTTAGAATTTTGACGACCAGACTCCCAGCCTGTGGGTGGCATGAGGATCAAATCTCCTGTACTGCTGCGTTCGAGGTGAATGTCGTGGTTAACTTTGCACAGCTCATAGAACTGCTCACGGGTGAGCTGCACCACCGGATCGAGGGTCAGAGTGAGTGAAGTCATAGCCCTAGGATAACGACTTAATTTGAGTCAGTTGATATCGATCGCGGCATCGCCGCCATCACGCAGCGAACCCACGCGGCTGACTTCTAGGGTGGTGGATCGGCCACAGCAGCGATCGATGCCTAGGCTGTCGAAGAGCAGATCGCCCACGGCGTTGGCGACTGCAAACTCACCGTAGAAGCTTTCAGAAAAGTCGAAGGCTTGCAGTTCGGTCAAGATCGCCATCACCAGCGAGCCAACGTCGTTTTCGCCCTCCATGCGCTGGCGCACAAACACCTGAGAGGCTCGCTCGGCGATTTTGCGATTGGCTGGCTCTGGCAAATATTCTGCATTCAACCAGGTGAGCAGAGCTGCTTTGAGCCACAGCCCTTCCTGTTGAGCATCCTCTGGGGGCGGCAGCATAATGGGGCTAAGGGGGTCAGTCATCGCTTTGAGGGGTGAGGAAACCTAGGAAAACCTTCTGTACACTCAATACTACCGCCTTAGATTCTTGCCCCAGGGCGAGGGCGACTGAGCGTCAAGAATCATTACTCGCCTATCCCTTGAGCAACCATCCATTGAGAACACTGTGACCTTCATCAAGTACGACCTAGATGCCATCATTCGCGGTTACTCCCAGGGGTATTTTTTGATGGCCGATGGCGAAGGCGACGACCTGGGCTGGTACTCAAGCCGCCAGCGCACGCTGATTCCGCTGGACGATCGCTTTCGCTATCCCAAGTCGCTGCGGCGATCGCTCAACCAAAACCGCTTTCGGGTCGCGATCAACCAGGCCTTTGAGGAGGTGGTCGACGGCTGCGCCGATCGCGACACCACCTGGATCTCGGGCGAACTTAGGCAGGTCTACAGCGAACTCTACCGGGCGGGCTGGGCCTACAGCTTTGAGACCTGGCAGGGGGACGAGCTGGCGGGGGGCATTCTCGGGCTGGTGATTGGCGGCGCGTTTATTGGCGAGTCGATGTTTTTTCGCATTTCTGAGGGCTCTAAGGTGGCGATGGTTAAGCTGGTCGAGCACCTGCGCCAGCGCCACTTTGCCCTATTCGATGCCCAGATGATGAACCCGCATTTGGAGCGGTTTGGAGCCTATGTTGTGGGCGATCGCGAGTACAAAAGCCAGTTAAAAGTAGCCCTAAAGCAAAACTGTAGCTTTCTGTAGCGCCTCTGGTTGAGCCTGGGATGCCCCACAGCTGGGCAAGTCGCCATACCAGCGCTGGGCCAAGCCGTTGAGCTGATCGAGAATGGTCACCAGTTCGCCAGCGCGCTCCGTCAGGCTGTAGGTGACCTGGGGCGGCACGGTGGGCTCGTAGTGGCGGTGGACAATGCCCTCTTGCTCCAGCATCCGCAGGCGCTCGGTGAGCATTTTGGTCGAAATGCCCTCCACTTGTCGACGCAATGCTCCAAACCGGGTGGGGCCAGCGGTGGAGAGTGTCCAGATAATGTACATCGTCCAAGGCCCTGAGAGCATATTCATCAGCAGACTGACGGGGCAGGGGTTGCGATCGCTAGTAGGTTGCGCCATGGGCTAAGGCTATATCCAAAGTAGTTACCTCAAGGTTCCTACTTTACATCAGTAAGTAGTTACTTTTAGTATCTGTGCGTAACGCAATGAGATATCTAGCTATGGCCACTATCGCAATTGTTTACTTTTCGGGCGGTGGACACACCCACCTGATGGCCGAGGCGATCGCCGCCGGAGTCCGCACCGCTGGCCACACCCCCGACCTGCTCAGGATCACGGGAGAGCAAATTACCGAGGGCCGCTGGGCCGATGACGCCTATTTGGCTCGCTTAGCAGAGGCCGATGCGATCGTGTTTGGCTCCCCCACCTACATGGGTGGTGTAGCGGCCCAGTTCAAAGCCTTTATCGATGCCGCCAGCTCTGCCTGGTTCGTGCAGCAGTGGAAAGATAAGATCGCCGCCGGGTTCACCCATTCCAGCTCGCCCAGCGGCGACAAGCAGGGTACGCTGCTGTACCTGTCTATCAACGCCGCCCAGCACGGCATGGTGTGGGTGGGGGCCACCGACATGCCCAGCCAGTACCAGGGCAAAACCGATGGCGTCAACCGCCTGGGGTCATTTTTGGGAATTATGGGCCAAAGCCCCATGACGATGGACGGTAGCCCGGCGGCGATCGAATCGGGCGATCGCCTCACGGCAGAGCTGTTTGGTCAGCGCATTGCCACCGCCGCCGAGCGCTGGATACCCCAGAAGGTTGCTGTGGTGGCCTAGGCCGCCGCAGCCAGGAAAATGATTAGATCGTGCTCTCAAAGGCAGTGTTTTGGTGGGATCAAAACACTGCCCTATCTTAAGTTGGGGTTTTGCCATAGAGCACCATATGGTGCTCTCCCCAGTGACAAAGTATTTCCAGGACTGGTATTAAACTGTGACCGTAGTCAGTAAAAGAGTACTCTACCTTAGGGGATTTGCTGGGATGCGAAACCCGCAGCACAAGGCCATCTTTTTCTAACTCCCGAAGCTGCTGAGTCAACACTTTCTCACTAATACCAGGCATGAGGCGATTTAGCTCACTAAAACGTTTGGTTTCGTCGCGTAAATGCCAGAGAATCAAGATTTTCCACTTACCGCCCAGCACCCTTAGGGTGACTTTAACAAATTCTGTACCTTCAGTAGTTGTCTCTGACATAGTTGATTTTGGCCAATCAAAGCAATTTTTAGATACTTACGAAAAAGTAAGTACTGGGCAAACCTTGGTGCCCAGTATACCGTTGTGAAAATGAGTTAGAAAAAAGGCCGCTGACATGCAGGTAGAGAACGCTGTAGCACTGGTAACTGGAGCTAACGGTGGTATCGGGCAATACTATATCGACACCCTACGTAGAATGGGAGCAGCCCGAATTTACGCTGGAGCGCGCAAGCTCAATAGCTTAGATGATCTAGTCGCTACTGATCCAGACCGCATTATTCCTGTTGCTCTAGATATTACCGATGAGTCCACGGTAAAGGCCGCAGCAGCTCAGTGTAACGATATGAATTTGCTCATTAACAATGCTGGCATCGCTCTGATGCAGGGGTTTATATCCGCAATAGATCTCTCGGCGGCGCGGGCCGAAATAGAGGTGAATTACTTTGGCACTTTGGCGATGTGCCGCGCGTTTGCGCCTGTACTCAAGGCCAACGGTGGCGGTGCGATCGTCAACATGCTGAGCATTTTAGGCCGGGTCAATTTTCCTATGAACGCGTCTTACAGCGCCTCTAAGGGGGCATGCTACATCTTGACCCAGGGGGTGCGGGCCGAGCTAGCGGCGCAAAACACCCTGGTCATTGGGGTTATGCCCGCCACGGTAGATACCAAGAGTAGCCAACATTTTCCACCTCCCAAGGTGGCTCCCGAAACGGTAGCTCAGGAGGCACTCCAGGCGGTAATCGACGGGGTGGAGGACGTTTACCCCGGTGAGCAGGCCCAGGCCATGGCGGCTCAGCTGCTCAGCGATCCCAAAGGGCTGGAGAAGGCGATGGCGGCGATGCTGCCCCAGTCGGTTGGGGGCTAAACAACCTATGAAAATTGGCATTTTAGGCTTGGGTAAGCTGGGGGCCGGGCTGGGTCTGCAACGACATAGACTAAATCGCTGCTGGTGGCGATCGCTGATTACAGCCCTCAGCAGCGCTCTGTTGGCGCTGCCTGGACTAGCCGCTGAGCGCATTGAGTTTTTCTACGGCCCCTTTGAGATCGCCGTGCGCGTAGACGACCTTCAGCACTTTGCCGAAACGGGCGAGGTGCGGGGCAGTCTGCGCCCCATTGCCCAACGGCTGCCCCCCAGCCAGCTCGATGGCCTGCGGGGGTGGCTGACCCGGCCCTTTTCGCTCGATGTGGTGACGGTGGCAGAGCTGACCTATTCTCCGGTGGGTATGCGGCTACTGGGGCAGCTCGGTGATTTAGTGCAAACCGACGACCGGCGCAGCGGGTTTTCGGCCCTGCGGGCCAGCCTAATTTTGGCCGCGGCTCAAGAGCCAGGACTGACGACCCTGCATGTGTTGCAGCAGTTTCCGTTAGATATTGTGCAGATTGACTACGCCCTGGCTCGGGAATTGTTGGGCGAAGGCCAGGCTTTTTTTCAGCGGCGGCAGACAGTGCTGTCGGCCCTAGAAGCCCAGGCCCGACAAAATCTTGCCCCCGTAGCCACCGCCCTTTCCCAAAAAACGCCCGAGCAGCCAGGGACCTACCCCTGGGAGCGGCGCACCCTTGAGTTTGAGAATGCGCTGCGGCGGACTCGACCGATAGCTGATCTGTATCTGCCGCAGATCTCTGCGCCGCCAGGCTCCCTGCCTGTGGTGGTCATTAGCCACGGGGCCGCGTCGAGTCGGCAGACCCTAAGGTATCTGGCCGAACATCTGGCGAGCCACGGCTATGGGGCCGTGGTACTTGAGCACGACGACAACGGGGCTCAGTTTGAGCAGTTTCTCAGTGGCATGGCCCAGCCCCCTGACCCGATCACGCTGCTGAGTCGCCCGAGGGATGTGACGGCGGTGCTCGATACTCTGGAGACTCTGGCCCAAGCCGATCCCAGTATTGGGCGGTTAGATCTGGCCCAGGTTGGCGTGGTGGGTCAGTCTTTGGGGGCTTACACCGCGCTGGCGGTGGCTGGGGCAACGTTTAACCCCGAGGCCCTGCGACAGGTGTGCCCGTCGCCAACCCAGAGCGGCGTCTCGCTCAATCTCTCGCTGCTGGTGCAGTGTGAGGTGCTAGAGATCGCCACCGACCTGCCCGCTTCCTTGAGAGATCAGCGGGTGACGAGCGCGATCGCCATCAACCCCCTCACCAGCCATATCTTTGGCGAGGCTGGACTCAGCCAGGTGGAGATTCCAGTCATGGTGGTGGCAGGCACCGACGACGTCTTTACCCCTGCCGTACCCGAGCAAATTCAGCCGTTTGATTGGATTGCCAGCCCCGAGAAGCATTTAGTGGTGGTGGGCGCTGGCACCCACTTCTCATTTTTAGAGGGCGACACCAGCGGCGGCGCGCTGCCTCTTCCACCCGGACTCTTGGGGCCTGATGCTAGGGCGGCCTATCCTTACCTCAAGGGTTTGAGCACGGCTTTCTTTAACCGCTATCAGCGGGGGCAGACGGCGGCCTCTACCTACCTGGGGCAGGGCTATTTAGACACCTTTGAGCAATCGCCGTTTCGGGCGCTAATTGTGCAGGATTTACCAGACTTCTAGCGCTCGATATGGAGCCATGAACCGGCGGTGGCCTCCACCTAGGGATGGGTCTCAAATGCCGCTGACGTAGTAGTCGCGGGTGCCCTTGGCGTTGAGGGCATCGCCGAGGCGCTCTAGGGCGTGGACGTAAGCAGCGGTGCGGGGGCGAATATCGAGATCCTGGGCAATCTTCCAGATGCGCTCGCCCTCGGTTACCATCATGGTTTTGAGCCGGGCGTTGACATCTTCCACCGACCAGTAGAGGCCGCTGCGGTTCTGCACCCACTCAAAGTAGCTGACGGTGACCCCGCCCGCATTCACCAAAATGTCGGGGAAGACGTAAATGCCCTTGGCCGACAAAATGTCGTCGGCTTCGGAGGTGATCGGGCCGTTGGCCACCTCAAAGATGTAGCGGGCCTGAATGGCGTCGGCATTCTCAGCGGTAATCTGGTTCTCCAGCGCCGCCGGCATCAAAATATCCACATCTAGAGCCAGCAGTTCTTCGTTGGTGATCGTGGTGTGGTCGTTCACCGTATTGCAGACGGTGCCTTCGCAATACACCGCCTTGAGGCTGCGGGTGGAGGTTTTAAACTGCTGAATGCTGGGAATATCTAGCCCAGAGGGGGCATAGATGCCGCCTTGGGAATCGCTGACTGCCACCACCTTATACCCGGCATCAAACAGCAGCCGGGCGATGACGCTGCCCGCGTTGCCAAACCCTTGCACCGCTACGGTGGTGTTCTGGGGAATGCGGTCAAATTTGGCCATCATTGCCTGCAGCACGTAGAACGCGCCGGTGCCGGTGGCGGTGTCGCGCCCCTGGCTGCCGCCCATGCTGAGGGGTTTGCCGGTAATCACCGCCGGGCTGAGCTTGCGGCGAATAATGCTGTACTGATCCATCATCCAGCCCATGATCATGGGGTTGGTGTAGACATCGGGGGCGGGGATATCGACATCGGGGCCGATGAAGTTGGCGATCGCATCAATGTACCCCCGGCTCAGCCGCTCTAGCTCAAACTTAGACAGCTCCTTGGGGTTGACCGTGACGCCGCCCTTGGCCCCGCCCAGGGGCAAATTCAGCGCCGCGCATTTAAAGGTCATCCAAAATGCCAGCGACTGCACCTCGTCGAGAGTGACATCGGGGTGAAAGCGAATGCCGCCCTTGGTGGGGCCGCGCGTATCGTCGTAGCGCACCCGATAGCCCTGAAACACCTTCAGGGTGCCGTTATCCATTCGCACAGGAATGGACACGGTGAGGCTGGCCTTGGGATAGCGCAGCCGCTCGGAGGCATCCTCAGAAATAGAAACATACTTGAGCGCCCGCTCTAGACGGCGGTTAGCATCGGACAAAATGGAGGCCATAGACGAACACCAGGGAATGAAGGGATTGGTGAAACAGCGAATTTTGCTGCTGTTATTAAGGTTCCGCCAGGGCGCAGCAGCTCAGTCAAACAGCAATATTTTGTATTGTAAGCTACCGTTTTCCCTGCTCCTTTCCCCATCTCCCCATCTCTCCCACCTTCCTCATCCCCTCACCTCGGTGCCAAGCAGGTTCCCTCCCTCAGCAGAGTCGTTAAATCCGGTGCCGTTATCGGTCGCGAGAATAGGTAGCCCTGGCCGTAGTTGTAGTTCAACCCCAGCATGAGGTCGCGCTGGCTGGCCTGCTCAATGCCTTCGGCCACCAAATCAAAGTTGATGCCCTCCGACAGATTGGCGATCGCTCGGCAAATTGCTACCTTCTCCAGGTTTTGGGCATTGGTCGGGATGAAATAGCGATCGACCTTGACCTCATCAAAGCGAAACTGCAACAGCTGGGCCAGCCCCGACTGTCCGGTGCCAAAGTCATCGACCTTGAGGCGCAGCGACATATCCCTTAGACTCTGCAAACTTTGCAGGTAGCGCTCCAAGTTGCTGTAGATGCCCCGCTCGGTAATTTCAATGCCAAAGTGGTTGCTGGCAATACCCGCTCCGGCGACCCGCTGCATGATGCGGTCTAAAAAGTCGTCATCCTCCAGTTCTAGCGGGCTGATGTTAATCGACAGGGTGAATTGGGGGGCGATGTCTTGCCACTGGGCCAGCTGCTCTAGGGCATGGCAGAGCACCCAGTCGCTGATGCGGTGCACCAGCCCTGTCGCTTCGGCCACCGGAATAAACTCTGAGGGCGAAACCCGCCCCAGCCGGGCAGAATTCCACCGGATCAGGGCTTCGGCTCCGACAATGGCACCGGTTTGCATACTGCAGATGGGCTGGTAGGCGAGCCAAAACTCAGCCTCGCTGCTGCGCTGCTCTAGGTAGGCTTCGAGGGTGATCTGGCGCAGCCGCCGCCGAGCCAGATCGCGGTTCCACACCTGAATGCGGTGCTGGGGTGAGTTGGATCGCCGGTTGCGTTTGGCCTCTCGCAGGGCAGTCTCGGCCGCCTGAAGCAGTCGGTTAATGGGGGTATCTTCCTCAAAGGCGTCGATGGTGCCGCTGGCAATACCAATAGAAGCTCCCACGCTGGCCCCTTCGATTTCGATGGCCAAAATGTCTTTGAGCACGCTGGCGGCAATTGTCGCTGGGTCAGGGCGGGGCAGCTCAGACTTGGGGGCAGGCAGCAGCAGCAGAAACTCGTCACCGCCATTGCGCACGGCCACACCGCTGTGGGCTTGGGCGTGTTCTTGCAGCCCGGTCGCCACGGCCACCAGCAGCTGATCGCCTAGAAGGTGGCCCCGCTGGTCGTTGATCAGCTTAAAGCGATCGAGATCGATAAACAGGCAGACATCCCAGGTCTCTAGATCCATCTCCAGCACGCGGCGGTTGTAGAGGCCGGTGAGCGGGTCGTGGATGACGCCGCTGACCTCGGAGAAGGTCATGTAGAGCAGTTCGGGCGACAGCGGTGTTACCAGGTTCATATACCAGCCCGAGACTTCGTCACCTTTGTACTGGTACTCTAAGCGGCGCGATTCGCCCGACTTCAGAGCCTCAAAATAGAGGTTAATTAGCGGTATGTCGTAGGGGTAGACCTGCTGGCGGTGGATGGGCATGGTTTCGCAGAGGCGATCGCCCGACTTGAGTAAGTCTTTGGTGATCGCCCTGGCGGCGGGGTTGATCTTAATTATCCTGAGGTCGTCGCCACTGCGTTCGCAGAGCAGCTTGCCGGTGAGGGCCTGCTCCCAGGTGGCCTCTAGCAGATGAAAGGTTTCCCCCAGGTAGCGCAGCCGGTCTTGGCTTGTGATCAAAACCAAGACCGCCGCCCATGAGACCCCCGCCGTCACCCAGTGCCAGGGCGTGCTGTGAAGGTTCATGGCGCTGAGAGTATGGCCTACACCACAGCTGAAGACAAACATGATCATCAGCAGTAGATTGAGCCAAATTTCACGCTTGGCCTTCAGCAATAGCGGCAGTAGCGTGAGGGGAATGATGAGATACGCTGCGGCGATCGCGCCGTTGGCAGCAGTCTCCATGCTTGACTCTCCCCTAAAACAGTGCTCCTCATACCTATTCAGCCTATGGCCTGAATAGGTAATTAAGGCAGAAACGTCCAATTGTTAACTACGGCTAGAGAAAACCTCACCGCAATCATGCCGATCTATTAAAGTTAAACTCACGGATCCAGACGAGCAGGGTTCAGTAAATTTTCGCTGGCGCTTCGTGCAACGTCCTGTTGCGAAGCGCAACAAACTTTATCGGGGCGTAAAGGTTCACCCTGAACAGTAGCGGTTATCAGTGGGTTCTCGGAGAATGGGGGCATGCACCTAGGCCCAATTCTCGGAATTGGCCTGGATCCTCATTATGTATAAAGGACTATCTCCATGAAAACTCCCCAAGAAGTGCTTGAGCACCTAGAGCAGCTCGAAAAAGCGGGCACGGTGCAAAGCGCCCTATATCGCGAAGAAGCCCAAGAAGTACTCGCAGACGACAGTATTAGCCTCAAGTGGCGACGGGCGATCGCCGATCGCCTCAACCGAGCCAACCACGATCTGGGCCTGCACACCGTCACTGGCGACGACAGCTACTAGGGCTTCAGAAACTCTAGTAGGCCAAACCTGCCGCTGAAGCAGCCTGAATTGGGCTAAGGGTGTCTGCGATTGAGATTTCCCCGCCTGTGCCGTAGCTTCCTAGGGTTCCGTCCTGGGTGAGGGCTCCAGCTGTGGCGAAATCTTCGATGGCCAGTGCTGGCATTGCGCCATTACTAGGCTGCAAGTACCCCGCTTCCACCAGACTCGTCTGAAATACGTCCGCTAGCAGCGCGTGAACGGTGGTGGTGGGGTGTTGATCATCCCACCAGAAGTAGCCAGGGTCGTTGAGCACGCCCTGGTTAAGCAGCGGGTCGGTGACGTTGGTAAACCCAAACTCCGCCGGAGCGCCAATAATGTCGGTGGTCAGCCCAAACAGATCGACTGGGATGATATCGATCGCAACGGGCAGACTTTGTTCCAGCGCCTCTAGCGTGTCGGCCAGGCCAGCATTAAACGCCTGACTTAACGCAGTCGCCTGCTCGCTGGTACCATCTCCCAGGGTGCGGGGCGTGAGGCCCAGGTTGGGCAAGTTGGGCACCAAGAAGGTGTCGGCTCCCCGCGCCGCCAGGCTGCTAATCGCTGTAGCAATGTTGGCCACCGATGCCGCTAAAAAGTCTGGAATAGCGGCAGGGTCGCTGGGCAGGTTAAACAGGTCGTTGGCCCCGGCCCATACCACATAGAGACCGTCAGAATTAGCCGTGCCCTCCCCTAGGCCACCAAGGTAGCTATCGACTTCGTCGAGCAATCCCGGCAGGTTAGACTCTGTGCCCGTGAGCGATCCAATTAGGGGATCGAGGCCGTTGTCGCGGCCCGTGGTGGCTCCCCCCACAGCCAGGTTTTGCACCTGAGCAGGCTCAACCCCCAGGTCATCCACCAGATAATCTGCCCAGAGATCGCCGTTAGAAAACCGGCCCTCAGAGTAGGGAAAGGGCGGAAAAAAGCCCGTCAACCCAAACAGGTTGCCGGGGTCTGACAGACTATCGCCAAAGATCGTCAGGCTGTTAAAGCTGGGCACCAGCGCCTGGGTTTGAAAGCTCTCGGCGGTGAGGCTGGCGGCCTCCACATTGAGCAGAATGACGCTGGGCTCCGACTGGTTTAGGTAGCGCAGGGTGGTGTTTGCTCCCTGCTGGGCGATCGCAATCTGCCCAAAACTCAAGCCCTCCTGAAGCCAGAAGCGATCGACTCCAGGGGTAAAATCCACTACTGTATCAACCCGACCATCGTTTCTGAGCACAACGGTGTCTTGGCCCGGCCCGCTAATCAGCTGATTGCTGCCCAAGCCCCCATCGAGAAAATCATCGCCAGGGCTGCCCAAGAGCCAGTCGTCCCCCCCCGCGCCGAATAGCCGGTTATTGCCCCAGAAACCCAATAAAATTTCGTCGTCTGGGCCGCCGCTGAGGTCGTCATTGCCTAAACCACTGAGCAAAACATTGCTGCCGAAAATATTGAGGGGGCCAAGACCAGCAAAAAGCGGATTCAATAAAGACGATACCAGCGATGCCATAACGCCTCCCGGCAGTAAAACGAGCTAGGCCCAGCCTAACGAACCGCCTTCTTCCTTAACTCACACT
The DNA here is from genome assembly GCF_034932455.1 of Leptolyngbya sp. CCNP1308. NCBI lineage: Bacteria > Bacillati > Cyanobacteriota > Cyanophyceae > Leptolyngbyales > Leptolyngbyaceae > Leptolyngbya > Leptolyngbya sp. CCNP1308. The sequence goes on from NZ_JAYGIH010000036.1 coordinate 97,226, forward strand.
TTAGGCTGACTGAGCACCACATTCACACCCAGCAAAATTAATCCCATACTGGCCACCATTGTCGCCGTCAGCGGCTCTCGAAAAAACAGCCAGGCCAGCGCCGCCACAAAAATCGGCACCAAACTATAGACCACGCTGGCGGTGCGAGTGGGGCCAACCTGCTGAATGCTGAGGTTAAACAAAAGGTAGGCCACTCCCGACGCCGCCACCCCCATGTACAAAATGGCCACCAGCGAGGAGAGAGACAGGGTCGCCAACTGTAGCCACCAGCGTTCGAGCGCGGCCAGCACCAGAAGTTGTCCTACTCCGGCCACGGCGGCATAGAAGGTAATCGTCAACCCCGAATACCGCTGGCTCAGCTGCTTAATAATCAGGGAATACACCACCCAGCACAGCACAGCACACAGCATCAGCCCATCGCCCCGGTTGAGTTCAAGCCTCAGCAGCGTCGTCAGGTTGCCCCGCGTCAGCAGGGTCAGCACTCCCAGCAGCGCCAGCAAAATCCCGCCGTACTGGCGGCGGGTCAGCCGTTCGCCAATAAACAGCGCCGCCATCACCCCCGTCACCACCGGGTTAAAGGCGTTGATAATCGCGGTGTTGGCCGTGGCCGTGTAGCGCAGGCTGCTAAAGAAAAAATAGTGATAACCCACCACCCCAAATAGACCTAACAGTGCCATCGCTCCCCAGTCGGCGCGGGCGACGGTGAGGGATTTGATCGGCTGGGCACTGCGGGTGATGAATAGGCCCAGAACCCCCATGGCGATGACGTAGCGCAGCAGCGAGGTGGTCAATGGCCCCAAATCTACCGTCGTATATTTGCCTGCTACAAAGCTGCCCGCAAACAAAAAGCTGGTGAGAATGGGCAGCAAAACCTTGAGTTTGAGCATCAATCAATCCTACCTATGGCAACTCAGTTCGGGAACCCGTACAGGGGGCTTTGTTGCGATCGCCCCCCTGGCGTCGTAAATTAGCACTCGGAGCTTGCGAGTGCTAAGCTTCGAAAACCTGTGTAATGCGTCTGAATGGGGCCGAGTGTAATTCCCCCAGGCGCTGTCTTAATAGCAAATCCGGAGAAGCATTGTATGGCAGCTATCACTTTGGCGGCATCTAGCGTTAAGCCCCTAGCCGATCGAGTTTTGATTAAAGTAAGTGCGTCCGAAGAGACCACCGCTGGCGGCATTCTGCTACCTGACACCGCCAAGGAAAAGCCTCAGGTGGGCGAAATCACCGCCGTAGGCCCCGGTAAAACCGATGACAAAGGCTCTCGCCAGGCTATGGAAGTCAAAATCGGCGACAAAGTTCTCTATTCCAAGTACGCCGGTACCGACATCAAGCTGGGCGGCGACGAGTTCGTGCTGCTGTCTGAGAAAGACATTCTCGCCGTGCTCGGCTAAATCAATTTTGGATTTTAGATTTGGGATTTTGGCTGCGTAGGGTGGGCACGGCCCACCATCCCCTAGGCCAACTGCAAGGCATTGTCTGCTACGGTCTCTGCCGGGTTTTGTTGGGTTCCGCTACCGCTTCACCCAACCTACTCAAACGCCTAAATCTTCTTCCCACCGTCTTCTAGCTAACGTTCACCTCATATTCTTCTTTCGGAGAAAACTGACTTTATGGCTAAGCGCATTGTTTACAACGAAAACGCCCGTCGCGCCCTCGAAAAGGGTATGGATATTCTGACCGAGGCCGTGGCCGTTACCCTCGGCCCCAAAGGCCGCAACGTGGTGCTCGAAAAGAAATTTGGCGCACCCCAAATCGTCAATGACGGCGTCACCATCGCCAAAGAAATTGAACTCGAAGACAACATCGAGAACACCGGCGTCGCCCTGATTCGCCAAGCCGCTTCTAAAACCAACGACGCCGCTGGCGACGGTACCACCACCGCCACCGTCTTGGCCCACGCCATGGTCAAAGAAGGTCTGCGCAACGTCGCCGCTGGCGCTAACGCGATTTCGCTGAAGCGCGGCATCGACAAAGCCACCGCCTTCCTGGTCGAAAAAATTGCTGAGCACGCCCGCCCCGTCGGCGACTCTAAGTCGATCGCTCAGGTGGGTTCCATCTCCGCCGGTAACGACGAAGAAGTGGGTGCCATGATCGCCGAAGCCATGGAGAAAGTGGGCCGCGAAGGCGTCATCTCCCTGGAAGAAGGCAAGTCGATGACCACCGAACTGGAGGTCACTGAGGGCATGCGCTTTGACAAGGGCTATGTCTCCCCTTACTTCGTCACCGACACCGAGCGCATGGAAGCGGTGCTCGATGAGCCCTACATTCTGATCACCGACAAGAAAATTGCCCTGGTACAGGATCTCGTGCCCGTGCTGGAGCAGGTGGCTCGCTCCGGTCGTCCCCTGATCATCATCGCCGAAGACATTGAGAAAGAAGCCCTGGCTACCCTGGTGGTCAACCGTCTGCGCGGCGTGCTAAACGTGGCTGCCGTTAAGGCTCCTGGGTTCGGCGATCGCCGCAAGGCCATGCTCGAAGACATCGCCGTCCTCACTGGCGGTCAAGTGATCTCCGAAGACACCGGCCTCAAGCTCGACAACACCAAGCTCGATATGCTGGGTCAGGCCCGCCGCCTCACCATCACCAAAGACACCACCACCATCGTCGCCGAAGGCAACGAGAAGGATGTCAAGGCTCGCTGTGAGCAAATCCGTCGCCAGATCGACGAAACCGAGTCCACCTACGACAAAGAGAAGCTGCAAGAGCGCCTGGCTAAGCTCTCCGGCGGTGTGGCTGTAATCAAGGTCGGTGCCGCCACCGAGACCGAGATGAAGGACCGCAAGCTGCGCCTCGAAGACGCCATCAACGCCACCAAAGCAGCGGTTGAAGAAGGCATCGTCCCCGGCGGCGGTACCACCCTGGCTCACCTAGTACCAGCCCTGACCGAGTGGCTCGAAGCCAACCTCACCGCTGAAGAGCACACTGGAGCTGCGATCGTAGCTCGTGCCCTGGCCGCACCTCTAATGCGGATTGCTCAGAACGCTGGCCAAAACGGTGCCGTGATCGCCGAGCGCGTCAAAGAGAAGGACTTCAACGTCGGCTACAATGCTGCCAACGGTGAGTTCGTTGACATGTTTGACGCTGGTATTGTTGACCCCGCCAAGGTGACCCGCTCTGCCCTGCAGAACGCGGCCTCCATCGCCGGTATGGTGCTGACCACCGAGTGCATCGTGGTCGACCTGCCCGAACCTAAAGAAGGCGCTCCCGCTGGCGCTGGCATGGGCGGCGACTTCGATTACTAAGCCAAGGTTTTAGCAGTCGGGTGATGTAGGGAGTATCCCCTGGGGTTATAACCTATATAAATCCGCTGGTAGCCACGCATCAACACAAAAGCCGCTCTGAAATTCAGGGCGGCTTTTGTGTTGGCAGTTGGGCACAACGTAAAATTCTTTCTTTGGATAGAGAGACAGATTTGGCCTAGGAGTACGACTCTTAGTAAACAGACTTAATCAATGTCAATTAATTATTTAAGCAACACCCACAGCCAGGCATTTAATGCCCTGGCTCTCTTTATGCTAGGGGCGGCATTATGTTTCTCTTTTTGGTGGAACCGGTTTCAGAAACGTTAAAAGAACCGATTACAACGTTTGTGCTGTTGCTGGCGATTGTGTTAATCACACCGCCCATCTTTGAGCGGTTTAGGCTACCCGGATTGATCGGCCTATTGATGGCTGGGGTGTTATTTGGCAGCAGCGGTCTGGGGTGGCTCAGCGCTGACACGGACATCATGAAGCTGTTTTCAGAAATTGGCAAAATCTATTTGATGTTTGTGGCCGGTCTTGAAATCGACATGGCCCTATTTGAAAAAACGCGCGATCGCTCCCTCAGCTTCGGGGCGCTGACCTTTGCCATCCCAATGTTAGGTGGTATTGCGGTTGGGCTGTTCTTTGGCTTTGGCTGGCTGGCGGCGGTGTTAATTGGCTCGCTGCTGGCCTCTCACACGCTGCTGGCCTATCCGATTGTGCAGCGGTTTGGCATCGTAAATAATGAAGCGGTGACGGTCACTGTTGGGGCTACAATCTTCACCGATATTGGGTCGCTGCTGGTGCTAGCCATCTGCCTAGGCATCAATCAGGGAGACTTTTCAGCGCTTAATTTGGCTACGTTATTGGGGTCGCTAAGTCTGTACACGATCGCAGTCTTAGTGGGTCTCAAACAGCTCAGCAAGCTGTTCTTCAGCAAAACCGGAAAAGACGAGGGCAATCAGTTTCTATTTGTGATGCTTTCGGTGTTTCTCTGCGCCCTGGGGGCACAGCTAATTGGGGTAGAAAACATTATTGGTGCCTTTCTGGCGGGGCTGGCCATCAACAGCGTGATTGGCGATGGCCCGGTCAAAGAAAAAACAGAATTTTTGGGCAGCGTTTTATTTATTCCCATGTTTTTTGTGGCCATGGGGCTGCTGCTTGATTTAAACGCCTTTGGCGACATTTTGCGATCAATTGAATTACCCTTAATCATCGTTGGCATGCTGCTGCTCACCAAGGGTCTGGCTTCCTTGGGGGCTCGCATGCTCTACGGCTACAGCTGGCCTGAGACCTGGACGATGTGGTCACTCTCCATTCCCCAGGTGGCGGCGACTCTGGCGGCGGCACTGGTGGGCTACGAAGCCGAAATCATTAACTCACAAGTGTTTAACAGCGTTATTTTGCTGATGCTGGTGACGGCTATTTTAGGCCCGCTGGTCACCACCAGAGCCGGCAAACACCTTATTGTAGTAGACGACCTAACCGAAACCGAAGTACTTGACTGGCTGCCCCTGCCGAGTGATATTCCAGAGTCGTTTACGGTGGTGGTGCCGGTCTATAACCCCAACACCGAACAGTGGTTGCTTGAGCTGGCGGCGGCAGTGGCCCGCCATGAAAACGGGCGGGTTATTCCCCTGGTGGTGGCCCTGGCTCAGCCCCAAATGGATTCGCCGCAGCTGGCCAGGGCCATGACCCACAGCCGCCAGCGGTTAGAAGCTGCCGAGGCCATTAGCGCCACCCTAGAAGCCGAAATTAACCCCCGGTTGAGAATTGACTACAACGTGGCCCAGGGGATTTCTCACCTCAGCCGGGAGGAAAATGCCAACCTGATTTTGCTGGGCATGGGGCGGCGATCGCGGCTTGGTGCCCGACTATTCAGCAACATTCAAGACAATATTTTGTGGTCAGCCCACTGTCCGGTGGTGGTGGCCCGTCTGCTCGATTCGCCCACGACCTGCAAAACCATTCTGCTGCCCATTGAGAACCCCTCCCCGGCTAACCTGCGCACTCTGCGCTTTGCTCAAGTGCTGGCTAGCACCTACCAGGCCAAAATTACGCTGCTGCATGTGCACAGTTCTCGAGCTTCAGAGCTCCAGCGCAGCCGGTTGACCAAACAGCTAGAGCTATTGGTTAACCGGTTTCCTGCCTCAGATATCGACATCGATATTCGCCTGGTCGCAGGGGACAACGTGGTGTCTACCATTGTCAAAACAGCGTCGCAATATGACGTGGTGATGCTGCGGCTACAGCGCCGTCGAGTTGGCAATGGGCTCACCGTGGGTTCACGAACCACATCCTTGGTCGATCAGCTGACTGGCTCGGTTATTCTGGTGGGCGAACCCCATCCCCAGCGCAGCGATCGCCCCGTCCGATCGAATCGAGGTGCCTTCAAGCTAAACTCCAAGCCTTTAGCGTCTTCTTAGAGGCTATCTAGAGCCTGATGTGAAAATAAAGTCCCGGTCGTGATGGGTGGTGGAGCGCTAGAAAACTTTAGCCCCCATTTCCCGTCACCACTGCCGCCGGTAGTGGTGCTCTACGTAACGCTTAATCTGTCGGCCCATCCGGCGAATGCCCTCCTTCTCGTCGCGGCGAATGAAGGGTAGAAACACCTGGGAGAGCAGGCCAGAGATGCGCTCCTGGTGGATGTATTTGGTGCGGTTGGGGCCAACATCCTCCAGTTCAAACACATGCTCGCTCTTAAAGCCGGGGCCTTTAGAAATCCACCGCAGGCAGTGGTTGGGCTGCACTACGACGATGCGGGGTTGAAACTCGGTTTCGTCTTCGCCCTCAAGGCGGCGCAGGGCGAGGAAGATTTCGCCGCCGGGGCGGATGGGCCGGTTGGGGTCGCAGTCGTAGAGAAAGGTGTTCCAACGGTGCCACTCTTCTTTGCGGACGAGGGCATCCCAGACGGCAAACCGGGGGGCGTTGATGGTGACTTCACTATAGAGACTGGGCATGGCGGTGAGGGGGGTAGCCAGGAACCGTGCGCCAGAAACCGTGCATAGGTAACAGACGCTACTGCTATCTTCACACACACTGGGAGACACGACGGGAGAGACTTAGTCGCCTAAACTAGGGAGCTGGTCTTAATATTCCCTCAGGACAGCATTTTTGTTTCGCTGGCGATCGCCCAAAGGTTTTGGCATGGCAACTCTTACCCCCAACCCCAGTTACAGTCTCAGTCTGCGGCTCAAGCTGCCCAATAAAACCGGCATGCTGGCGCGCGTTACCCAGGCCATTGCCGAGGCCGGGGGCAACCTGGGGGACTTTGAGCTGCTGAGCCGCAGCCGCTACGACATGGTGCGGGTGCTGCACGTCGATGCCTCTAGCGAGGCCCATGTGGAAGACATCATTGCGGCGGTCAAAACCGTCGAGGCGGTAGAGATTCTGGAGATCTGCGATCGCACCTTCCAGCTCCACGAGGGCGGCAAGATCAGCGTGGAGAGCAAACTGGAGCTGCACAACCAGGATGACCTGGCCATGGCCTACACCCCCGGCGTCGGGCGGGTCTGCCTCGAAATCGCCGAGCACCCCGATCGCGTCTACGACCTCACCATCAAGGGCAATACGGTGGCGATTGTCACCGACGGCAGCGCCGTGCTGGGGCTGGGCAACCTCGGCCCCGAAGCCGCCCTGCCGGTGATGGAAGGCAAGGCGCTGCTGTTCAAGAAATTCGCCGGGCTAGATGCCTTCCCGATCTGTCTAAATACTCAGGACACCGACGCCATTGTGACCGCCGTCAAGCAGCTCGCTCCCGTCTTTGGCGGCGTCAACCTGGAGGATATCAGCGCCCCCCGCTGCTTTGAGATTGAGGCTCGCCTCCGCCAGGAGCTAGATATTCCCGTCTTCCACGACGACCAGCACGGCACCGCCATTGTCACCCTGGCGGCGCTGGTCAATGCCCTCAAGCTGGTGAACAAATCCCTCACTCAGGTCAAAGTGGTGATCAACGGAGCCGGGGCGGCGGGGGTGGCGATCGCCAAACTCCTCCAAAAGGCCGGCGCCACCGCCATTGTGCTGTGCGATTCCAAAGGCATTCTCGCCCTGAGCCGCGATGACCTGAACGCTCAGAAGCAGGAATTTGCCGTGGAAGCCTCAGGCACCCTGGCCGACGCCATGGTGGGGGTCGACATCTTTTTAGGCGTCAGCGCGCCGGGGGTTGTGTCGGTGGAGATGGTGGCGTCGATGGCGGCAGACCCGATCGTGTTTGCCATGGCCAACCCCATTCCCGAAATTCAGCCTGAGCTGGTGATGGGTAAAGTGGCGGTAATGGCCACGGGCCGCAGCGACTACCCCAACCAGATCAACAACGTGCTGGCCTTCCCAGGGGTGCTGCGGGGAGCGCTCGACTGTCGCGCCCAGGAGATTACGCCGTCGATGTATTTGGAGGCGGCCTATGCGATCGCGGCCCTGGTCAGCCCCCACGAGCTCGATCGCGAGCACATTATCCCCTCGGTATTCGATGAACGGGTTGCCGCTGCTGTTGCCTCGGCGGTCAAGCATGCCGCCCGCGTCGATGGCGTTGCCAGAAAATGACCGTAAGGGCACAGCATGCTGTGCTCCTACGGGGTTTCGACCAAAACCCGCTCTACCAAGTAGCGGGTGAACTGCACACCGCTGCGATCGACCACTTCGGTGTCGTACTGACTGAAGCCAAATTTTTGGAACAGCCCCAGGCTAAACTCGCTGGCCTCGGCGTAGAGGCGCTGGATTTGCTTCTCTTGAGCGTGGGCCAGCACCGCCTGCATCAGCAGCGAGCCCACGCCCCGGTGCAGACAGTCGTGGCGCACGTAGGTAGACGCCACATAGCCGTCGTCGCCTATCCCCGCAAAGCCGAGGATGGCGGTATCATCCTCGGCCACGTAGGTGGTTACGGCCAAAATCAACTGGTGAAACCGGGGGCTGGCGGCATCGACAGCGGCCCAGGCCTCGACTTGGGCCGGGCTGTAGTGCTGCGGGCCGTTAACTAGCACCGTTTCTCGAAATAGCGTTGCCAGGGCCGGTAAATCGGCTTCAATGGCGGTACGAAGGTTCATGCTTTTACCAGTGGACTATCAGCGGTAGGGCGGGGCGAAAGTCGTGGTGCTGGGCCTGGGTCTCGCCATCAAAGCCGAGTTCCAGTAGATAGGCGGGGCCGGTTTGGATGGCGATTAAGTTGGTGGCCGCGATCGCCTCTAATTCTGCCGATCGCGGCGGCGCTTGGGTCAAGGTGAAACTAATCCGAGTCACCTCGCGTAACCCAAAGGCATGCTCCAGGGGTTGGGCCTTGGCTTCAGTGTAGCTATCCTGTCGCTTGGCAAAGGGCAGATAAAACAGCATCGGCTCCGTGAGAACTGACACATTGGTTGCTATGGGTATTGCCACGCCAGGGGGCAAGTAAATCGGCTGATAGTCCCAACTGGGGAAGGGCAGAACTTCATGAACTTGACCTTCAATGGGGCGCAAGCACACCCCAAACGGACAGGTATCCTGCGATCGCCCAGCCCAGCGCTCCCATAGATAAGTGGGTCGGGTAACGTCAGACTGGGCTTCGGCAGCATTGTGAACCCACAGCAGCTCCAACATCAAGTTATGGAAGAAAAAGCAGCGGTTAGCCGTGCCTTGACCGGCATGCACGTTGGCTCTGCCCTCCACTAACCCAAACTGGAGCAGCTGTTCAGCGGCAGGGGCGTTGGGAGCAGTGCAAATAAACAGGTGATCGAGTTCAAACGCCATATCGTTATCCGCAGGGGCACTCCCCCACTACGCCGTTCTCAAGGCCACAATTGGATCCAGTTTAGCCGCCTGACGTGCCGGAAACACGCCAAAGAACAGGCCAATGCCGCCAGAAACAGTCACCGTCAGCAGAATTGCCCCTGCCGAAATTCCGGCTTCAAAGGGAGTCAGCACCCCAATCAGCAAAATGCCGCTCACCCCCACGGCGGTGCCAATCATGCCTCCGGCAATCGATAGAATAATGGCTTCAATTAAGAACTGGCCCAAGATGTCGCCCTGGGAAGCTCCGATTGCCTTCCTCAACCCGATCTCCTGGGTGCGCTCGCGCACCGACACCAGCATGATATTCATAATGCCGATGCCGCCAACAAAGAGAGAAATACCGGCGATCGCCGCCAACATCAGGGTCAGCGCCCCGGTAATCGTGTTGGCAATGGTGAGCAGCGAGTCTTGGCTGCTGATGTAGAAGTCATCTTCGTCGCGGATGTTGTGGCGCAGGCGCAGCAGGTTGGTGATCTGAAATTCGGCGGTGGCCATGCTGGGGCGATCGCGGGCCGACACGGTGATGAACGAGACCTCAATGCCGTAGGGCGATCGCTCGCTGCCGGCCAGGCGGCTAGCTTTGGTGGTCAGCGGCACCATCACCGCGTCGTCGTAGTCGAGGCCCAGGTTAGAGCCTTTTTTCTCCAGCACGCCGACGATGTCAAAGTTAATGCCCCCCACCCGAATCTGCTGCCCCAGGGCCGATTCTTCATCAAACAGCCGCTCCCGCAGGGTTTCCCCAATCACAGCGACCTGAGCACTCCGGGTTAGGTCTAAATCGCTAATAAAGCGCCCCCGCGCCACTTCAAAGCTGCGCACCGTGAGAAAGTCTGGGGTAATGCCCACCACATTGATGTTGGCGTTGCGGTTGCGAAAGGTGACGAGCTGGCGACCGCTCGACTCAGCCGCTACCGCACTGACCGAAGGCACCTGCTCGGCGATCGCCTCCGCATCCGCCAGTACCAGGGTGCGGGGAATTTCTAACGAGCCCAGCTGTCGAGTTTCTTGACTGCCCGGCACAATAAACAGCACATTAGGCCCTAGGGTTTCGAGCTGGGCATTAACATACCGCTGCGCCCCTTCCCCCAGGCCCACCATGGTAATCACCGAGGCATTGCCAATGATAATGCCCAGCATTGTCAGGGCGCTGCGAAGGCGGTTGGCCGCCAGGGTTTTGGTGGCCATCGACAGGCTTTCTTGCAGGTTCATTCAAAATTACTCTAGAGAGTTAAGGGGTGGTAGCCAATCCTCTTCGAGGGCTTGATCTAGGGAGAAAAAAGGATTTTCAGGCACAACATCTGCTGCCAAGCCGCTGGATTTTAGAAATAGTTTCCGACCTAGCTTGTACTGCTTCAGAAAATCCTTCTCCAGCCATGGCCTGAGGCTGGGGCTAGTGTCAAGCTGCTCTTGAACCTGAGCGCGAAAATTAGCGATCTCTGAGTCCCAACCCCTAAAGCAGTTGGCTCGCTCCGAATCCCAGAATGCCATCTTTAGCAAATGCTCACACAGTCGCATTAAATAGCTGGAAACGGCACGTTTGTCGCTTCTACCCAAGCTATCAATCTCCTCAATCAAATTTTCAAGGTCAAGATTTTCAAACTTGCGAGCTTGTAAACAAGCAACGGTATTCTCTATCCACAGCAAAAAGTCTGTGTCGTACAGGGATGGGGTATTCACCTGGGTTGTAGAATCAGCGGCCTGAGGAGTCATGGCGAGTCCAGGGTATCGGGCTGGTACAACGATTTTAGCGATCTTGGCGCACGGTGATGTTTTCGAGGGATTTGCCGGGGGGTAGATCGACAAAGACGCGATCGCCCGCCTCAATACCATCCACAATTTGAATTTGGTTGCCCACCTGGGGGCCGAGGGTCACCGGCTGAAACACGATATCGCGGTTCTCACCGGGCACCAGCACGCCGCTCTCCCCAGCCTGGGTCACCACCGCTACCGTCGGCACCACCAGGGCATCGGCCAGCTGATCGCCAACAAAATTCACATTGACATTCATGTTCGATCGCAGAATGTCTTTGCCGTCGATCAGCTCAATCCGCACCTGAAACAGGGTGACGCTCTGGCGCTCGATCGCCTCGGGGGCCACCAGCTTGACCCGGCCCGCAAAGGTCTGATCGGGAAAGGCATCGGCCACCACTTCCACCGCCTGCCCGGGCTCGATCAGGGCAATATCGGCCTCGGGCACCTCGGCCAGCACCTCTAGATCTTCAGCCAGAGCTACGATCGCCGTAGAGGTGGCCGACGACAGCTCAGAGGCCGAGGTGGTGGGGGTGACAAACGCGCCCTCCGTGGCAAACTTTTGGGTGACAATGCCGCCAAATGGAGCACGAATAAGGGTTTCATCCTGGCGGATCTGGGCACCGTCGAGCTGGGCACGGGCCTGGGCTAGGCGGGCTTCGGCCTGGGCGATCGCCTCCTGGCGCGGCCCACTGCGCAGGTCATCCACCCGCCGCAGCGACTCGGTAACGCGGGCCTGGGCCTGCTCTAGGGCCGCCTGGGCGCTGCGCTGCTCGCGGGCGGCGGTGTCGAGATCGGTCGCTGCTACCGCTCCCCGGTCAAACAGCTGCTGGCGGCGGGCCAGATCGCTGGTGGCCAGATCTAAGCGGGCCTGGGCGTCGCGCACCTGGGCGCGATTGGCCTCCACGGTCGCCTCGGCCTGGGTAATTTCGTCGGGGCGGCTGCCCTGGCGCAGTTCGGCCAAAGCGGCCTCGGCCTCAGCCACGGCGGCCTGGTTTTGTGTCACCTGGGCTGCGGTGTCGCGGTTTTTCATGCGGGCGATGATTTGCCCCGGCTCGACGCGATCGCCCTGTTCCACAAAGAGTTCTTCTAAAATTCCGGCGTTCTCGGGGCTGAGGTTCACCGTCTGTACCGGTCTAACGTTGCCGCTGGCCGCCACCCGCACCGTCAAGGGCTCGATCGCCGCCGGGGTGGTAAAGGCATCGACATCGTAGGCCGTCTGGCGGCTGCGCCAGACCCCAAACCCCACCGAGCCCGCCACCACGGCTGCTGCTGTCAGCCCGGCTAACAGCCAAACCAGCGGACGACGCACCTTACCAATCAAGGGAACCTGCATAAAAACTTTATAGAGACTTGTTGGATTTTGGCCAAGACTAAACTGCTCAGTTTAATTGTAGCGATCGCAGCTCGCCCCTTACTCTGGGGTAGGGCACTGGCTATCTAGCCCGCCCGCTTCATTGATTAAGGGCATGGATGAGGTCGCTATGGCAGAAACTCCGATTCAGGTGGCGGTGGTGGGCACAGGCTTTGGCCAGAAGGTTCACATACCGGGGTTGCAGGCCCACCATCGCACCGAAGTGGTGGCGGTGTACCACCGCGATCTGGCCAAGGCCAAGGCGATCGCCGCCGATCACGGCATTCCCCACGCCTGCGACAGTGTGGAGGCGATCGTGTCCCTGCCCGAGGTGCAGGCGGTGACCATCGCCACGCCGCCCTTTCTGCACTATTCCCAGGCCAAGGTCGTGCTCGAAGCTGGTAAGCATCTGCTGCTGGAGAAGCCCACGGCGCTCTCTGGGGCTGAGGCCGAGGCGATCGCCGCACTGGCGCGCGATCGCCACCTCATCGCCACCATGGACTTTGAATTTCGCTTTGTGCCCGCCTGGCAGCGGCTAGCCGAACTGCTGGCCGAGGGCTACGTCGGCAACCTGCGCTTCGTCAACATCACCTGGACGGTGCCGGGCAGGGCCGACCCCAGTCGCCCCTGGAACTGGTATTCCCGCCAAGATCAGGGAGGCGGTGCCCTGGGAGCCTTTGCCTCCCACAGCTTTGACTACATTACTTGGCTGTTTGGCCCCAGCGAGCGGCTGTGCGCCCGCCTCAGCACCGCCATTCCCCAGCGGCCCGACCCCTCTGGAAAACTCCAGCCAGTGGATGCCGACGACACCTGTAGTGTGATGCTCGATTTGGCCAACGGTGCCCCCTGCCAGGTGGCAATTAGCTCCGTTACCTACGCTGGGCGAGGGCACTGGGTCGAGGTCTACGGCGACGACGGCACCCTGGCCCTGGGCAGCGACAACCTCACCGACTACGTCCACGGCTTCAAGCTCTGGGGCAGCAAAGGCGGTGCAGCCCTGGCAGAACTGCCAATTCCCGATCGCCTCCAGTTTCCCACCACCTACAGCGATGGCCGCATTGCCCCCTTTGTGCGCGTCATCAACCACTGGGTCAACGATATCGATCGCGGCCAGGCCACCGAGCCGTCGATTTGGGATGGAGTGCGATCGCAGCACCTGATGGATTTAGCCCATCAGTCCCACCGTCAGAATGCCTGGGTTGAGGTACCCAAACCCCTATTTCAGGTGTAGAAACAGGTGTAGAAATATTTCCGACGATATAGGCTAGCCAGGCAGGGTTGGGGGTAGAGGGTATTCTCAGGGCATCCTTACTGTATTAACGGTGCAGTGTTCAAGCCAGTGCTACCGCCGCCTCCCTAGCCACCGTTCCGGTGATCCATGTCGTTTCAAAGATATCCCCTAGCTACAGTTCAAAAAGTTAGCCAGTTTATTCGCGAAACTCTGGTGCTACCTCCCCATGAACAGCAGCCGGGCCAAGTTCTTGGGGAAACGGAAGATGACAGCCCCCTACCCGACTCGCTCAACGCCCTAGGCGACCTGTTTCGGGTCGGGGATATGCCCGAAGACAACATCCCCGCCCCCAATGCCGAGGGGCGCTGGTTTGTCAGCACCCTTGACCCCGCCGAGGCTCTAGCCAAGCTGCCCGGCCTGTGGATGCGCCCTGGCCTGCGCCTGGTGACCTACCTGCGCCAAGATGCCAACGGCGGCATGGGTTCTACCGTTGCCTTACCCGGCCTGCTCAGCACCACCGAATACCTCGACCAGGCGATTAGCAAAGTCACAGCCCCCGACCAGGTGCCTAGACCGATGGGAGCCTTGCCCAACCTGATGGCCGGTATTGACGGCGACGGCTCGCTGGCGTCCTTTCTCGCCGCCTCAATTTTTACTCGGGAAGTCAGGGAATTTGGCCGCTTCAACCGCTACGCCCGCTGGGTGCATCACCGCTTTGTGGCAGCTCCTCCCCAGCAAATTCCGTGGCAGTGGCGCACCAAAATTCCCGAAGACTTCTCTCCCAAAGTGGTGCTCCGTCAGGATGCCGAGATTATTGTCGAGTTTTACACCTGCCGCGTGCAAAAGCCCATTGCCCTGTTTCGCCACCTCGATCGCTACCCTCCCAACAGCTACACCGCCGAGAACCAAGATCAGGTGGTCGCGATCGCGGGCAATGCGGCTGGGTGAATTGGTGGGTGGGTAGATGGAAAAGCCGTTGCCTACCTGGGGCTTTTGCCAGTCGGACTAAGAGAATTAGGCCGGAGACAATACGGTTTGAGATCAGGCCCTCGAAGCTGTAGAAAAGGCTTTAAAAACAGCAATTTGCTAAGTGTCTAAACGAAAATATTCTCATAGGGAGGCCTTGGAGGGGTAGGTTTGTGCTCCAATAACAGCGAGATACCCACAGTAACCTTGCCCTATGGAGTTCAACCATCTGAGTTTTTACGTGGATGAGGTGGCCCCCTGGCGCGACTGGTTTGTCCATGCCTGGGGGGGTGTTTGGGCTGGGCCTGCGCCAAGCCCAGCCCCAGAGCAGTTGGCTTACAGAGCTCTGGTTTATCTGGGGCAGGTGCCGCTGCTGATTGTGGCCGAGCCCGCAACTGTGGCCCCGTACCTGCAACGGCATCCGTCAGGCATTGGCGATATTGCCCTGCGGGTGGCCGATCTAGAGACCACCCTGCATCGGGTGGTAGCGGCCGGAGGCCAGGTGGTGCAGCCCATGCAACCCGATGCCTGGGGCCGAGGGCGCTGGGGCCAAATTCAGGGATGGGGTTCGCTGAGCCACACCCTTATAGAGTCATGGCAGGGAGAGCGTTGGGTGCCTGGCATCGCTCCCAGCCCTGTAAAACAGTCAGCTATCCCAAACAGTTTAGTAACGGCGATTGACCATGCCGTCGTCAACGTGCCCACGGGAGAACTGTCCCAGGCGGTGGATTGGTACGCTAGCCAGCTGGGTTTTCAGCCCCGGCAGCGGTTTACCATTGACACCTCGCGATCGGGCCTGCGGAGCCAGGTTTTGGCCCATCCCAAAGGCAGCGCCCAGCTCCCCATCAACGAACCCGCCACGGACAATTCCCAGGTGCAGGAATTTCTCGACTACAACCGGGGGGGCGGTATTCAGCATGTGGCGCTCCACACCGAGGATATTGTCCATACGGTGGAGCAGTTGCGCCGCGGGGGAGTGAGCTTTTTGCCGGTGCCCCAGAGCTATTACGAAGCCCTGGGGCAGCGTCCTGGCTATCAAGCCCAGGGCGATCTGCCGTCGGAGTGGCTCAGCCAGCGCGAAGCCGCCGTTGCCCGGCTGCAAATTTTAGTCGATTGGGATCCCCACCTGCCCCAGGCTCGGCTGCTGCAAACCTTTACCCAACCCTTTTTGAGCATTCCCACCGTCTTTTTTGAGCTGATTCAGCGGCAGGTGGTGCGGGTCAATGGCGATCTGGCCCAGGCCCAGGGGTTTGGAGAGCGCAATTTTCAGGCGCTGTTTGAAGCGATTGAGCGGGAGCAGATGAAGCGGGGCAGCCTCGCCTAGGAAACGTTTGAACGCTCAGACATTTGAACGTTTTGAGGGTTTCTTAATGCTCTAACCAACGCGGCTGTTAGCGCAGAAAGCTGCTGACCGTCCACAACGCCAGGCAGGTGACCGCCGCTGCGATCGCATCGGGGGTGGCCCAGGCGAACTGCGCCCCCTGGGGAATGAGCAGCTGCCCTACGGTCAAACCGAGGGCTAGACCGGCGGCCAGACCGCCAATGGTGAGCAGCACCGATCGCCAGAATTTATTTTCTTTGCGGTTGAGAAAGTAGATGGCGGCCCCGATGGCCACCGCCAGGGACAGCGAGGGCGCAGCAAAACCGAGCAGAGCCAGCCCCGCGTAGGTCACGGCAGGCCAAAGAATATCGTCGCGGCTGGGGGTATCGACCAGGCCGTTGAGCCAGTCGGGGCGGGGAAGGGAGGATGAGGCTTTGGCAAGGGGCGGGGGTTCGGGGACGTTTTCGGCAAAGCGAATGCGATCGGGCACCTTAATTTTGCCCTCTTGGCGGAGGCGGAGGCGCTCCATCAAAATGGCGTCGTAGGCGGCTTCGACGGCGGCCTGCTGTTTTGGCTCTTCGACATACTGATCGACTAGGCGATCGCGGGCCGCCTGAATTTCTTCAAAAGTCGAGGCTTCAGTTAGCCCCAGCAGTTCGTACGAATTTTGGTCGCTCATCTGCAAAACTCCAAAACCCCCAGACGACTTGACAATAACAGTCTGCCCCGGCAAATCTAACACCCCAGCCCGATGACAGCTATCTAGACCCAGTGTAACCAGCGACCACACGAATAGGGAACACCCCCTTCGGTAGGCCTCCCCATTAGGGCCTATCTTACGGCCTGGGCCGAGTTGAGCGAGCCCTGCGCAATTTTTGTTTGCGTGGTACGGCGCAGGGGCTTACCCCCTAGGATGAGCCCTAGTATGAGGAAGAGTTTTGGCGTTTTGCGGGTGCTTGACCCCATGGATACAACGTTAGCGATGGGTGTGTGGCTGGCCCAAGCGCCACCGGGGGCGGAGGCACTGGCGGATACCACTGGCGATGTCACTGGATTAGTCAACGCCCTGATTGTGCTGCTGCTCGTGGCGACCGGGGTTGCCCTGATTACTCGGCGGCTGCGGATTCCCTACGTGGTGGGGCTAGTTTTGGCGGGGCTGACGATTACTAAATCGCTGCTGCCGGGGTCGGTGGGTCTCAACGCCGAGGTGATTCTGAACCTATTTCTGCCGATTTTGATCTTTGAGGCCGCTATCAACACCGACATTAGCCGGTTGCGCAGCACGATTAAGCCGATTGCCCTGATTGCGGGGCCAGGGGTGGTGCTGGCGGCCATAATTACCGCGGCGCTGCTGCAGTGGGGGCTGGGGCTGGCGACGATTACCGCCGCCGCCATCGGCGTGATTTTGACCATTACCGATACGGTTTCGGTGATTGCGGCCTTTAGAACGGTGCCGGTGCCTCCTCGGCTGGCCACCATCGTTGAGGGCGAGAGCCTGTTTAATGACGGCACGGCCCTGGTGCTGTTGGGCATTCTCACCACCATTCATCTCCAGGGGTCGTTTACGGTCTGGCAGGGGCTACAGCAGGTAGTGATTGCCTTTGTGGGGGGCGGAGCCCTGGGCTTGGGCCTGGGCTACCTGTGCGTGGGGCTGTTTCAGCAGCTCGACGATGCCCTCAGCAATATTTTGCTGACGGTGGCGGTGTCGCTGGGCACGTTTCAGATTGGCCAGGCGCTGGGGGTGTCGAGTGCGATCGCCGTCGTGGTTGCCGGGCTGGTGATTGGTGAACTGGGCTTTCGCCAGACCTCGGCCTCAACCAAGGTAACGCTGCTCAATTTTTGGGAGTATGCGGGCTTTGGGGTGAACACCTTTATCTTTCTGCTGGTGGGGATTGAGGTGGATCCAGGGGTGCTGCTGCAAACCATTCCGGCGGCGCTGTTTGCGGTGCTGGCTTACCAAACTGGCCGGATTTTGACCACCTACCCACTGCTGTACCTGCTGGGCTTTTGCGATCGCCCCCTGCCCCTGCGCTGGCAGCACGTGCTGATTGTGGGCAACGTCAAGGGATCGCTGTCGATGGCCCTGGCGCTGAGTTTGCCCGCCGATCTGCCGGGGCGATCGCAGGTGGTTGCCCTGGTGTTCAGCACCGTGCTGGTGTCGCTGGTGGGCCAGGGGCTGACCCTGCCCTGGCTGGTCAAGCGGCTGCGGCTCTCGACCCCCTCCGCCACCCGGCAGCGCCTTGAGACGCTGCAGCTCAACCTGATTGCCGCTAAAGCGGGGCAGCAAGAGCTAGCCGCCCTGCTGCGATCGGGCAGCTTGCCCAAAAACCTCTACGAAGAGCTGTTCGCCGCCTACCAGGCCCAGATCGCCAGCGCCGATCGCGACCTGCGCGACTTCTACAACCAGCGCACCCTCAATGACGCCGCCCACCTCGAAGACCAAAGCCACCTAGACGGCCTGCGCCGCCGCCTCTACCTGGCCGAAAAAGGGGCCGTCAACGATGCCCTGCGCAAGGGGCTGCTCTCCGAAGAGACCAGCCAGGCTTACGTCAGGGTTCTCAATGAAAAGCTGCTTTCCCTTAAAGATGACTGAGTCTTAAAGAGCGAAAATAGAAGAGCGAAAAATGAAAAAAGATTCGTCAGGCCAGAATCTTGACATTTTGGGCTGCTCTACCTCTCACCTGCTGTGGGGGCTTCGCCAGGGTAAAACTCCCCAAAGCTTCTCCGGCTCGCGAGCGGCTGGGTTGGTCTACCTCAGACCGCTGCTAAACCCTTCGGCCTGACACCGCCACCCTTCGGATGCAGTCTCGGCGTCAGGCCGGGAGGCAGAGGCATGCCTCTGCCCGTGAGTTTCAGAGTCGCAGCAGGGACAGGGCGACCCATCGGGCCGAACAGTCTGCCCGGCTAGACGGCCTAGTGCCCCACCCAGCGCCAGTCCCAAGAGAGTAGGGAAGCCGCTGACTAGGGCAATTCCCACGTTACTGGCTAACGTCGGAGCTGCCATGCTCCCCAGCAGACCGCCGACTAATGTGCCGATGTCATCGGGGGCGACATCGGCGTCAAACCACTCAAACCAAGCGTCGCAGCGGGGACAATAGACTCGCTGAATTTTCATAGATATAACCCTGCAGCGGGGGCTGCTGTACGGTGTGCTCCACTGCTATCATCGGCGCGCGTGCTTAAAGCCCGTACCCAGCGTTTAGCCCAAATACGTCAAGATTTGCCAAGGATGATCCGCCTGAGGGCATCCCGGTAGCAAGGAAGACTAAATATCGCCGCTAACCCCAGCCCTCAGGAACAGAGCCCCATAAAATCGAGCATCTTGCGCACTAGACCAGGCTTAGTCACCGCCAGAATGGTGGAGCCGCTTTCCAGCACCGTGCTGCCGTTGGGGATGGTCAAATCTTCGTGGGGGTGGGCCTGGTAGCCGATGATCAGCGTGCCCGCCGGAAAGCGAGTATCTTGGGCAATTTCGGCCACGGTGCGCCCCACGATCGTGCACTGCTGGGGAATGGGCAGCTTGAGCACTTCCACCTGGCCCTGCTCAAAGTGCATCATGGCCTCCACCTGGGGATACTCGATGGCGTTGACAATGCGGTTGATGGTGAGTTCGGTGGTGCTGATGGTGTGGGTAGCCCCGGCCAATTGATAGGGCTCGGCAAAGTCGCGATCGCTCATGCGCACCACCGTCTGGGGCACCCCATAGTGCTTCGACAGGGTGACGATCGCCAGGTTGAGGGCGTCCTCCGGCAGGGCCGCAATTACGGCATCGGCCTTGCGAATGCCCGCCTCCAGCAGGGTGGTGGTATTTACGGCGCTGCCCTCAAAGGCCATCACACCAATCTTTTCGCGGGCGTACTGGCAGGCCAGGGGGTCAGTATCGACCACCGCCACCGTGTGCCCCTCTCCCAGCAGGGTTTTAGCCAGATCTAGGCCCAGCATGCCAGCGCCGCCAATCAGTACATACATGGTTAACGACTCCTTAATGTTTAGTAGCCATGCTAAGGAGTGGATATACCCTCCTAGGGGGATATACCAAAAATCAGCCCTTTAGTATGCTCACCCCATTCATTGTAGAGAGGCCTTGCCTCCGTCGGGCAGCTTGGCAGAGTCGTCGCCCTAGCCCGCTGTTGAAACCCATTCACCCATCTCCCGGAGCTACCCCATGAAAGGACTCGTCGGCAAAACCGCTCTGATTACCGGTGCCTCGTCGGGCATTGGCCAGGCGATCGCCATTCGCCTGGCTGAGGAAGGCTGCAACATTGTCATCAACTACCGCAGCGACAGTGATGGTGCCGAAGACACCCGCCGCCAGGCCATGGAGAAAGCCTGTGCAGACGTAGAGAACTGCGGCGTTAAGGCGTTATTGATCCAGGGCGATGTGTCGAAGGAGGCGGATGCGATCGCCCTGGTGCGGCAGTCCATCGACCACTTTGGCCAGCTCGATATTCTGATCAACAATGCCGGTGTACAGACCGAAAGCCCCTCCGATGCGATCGAGGCCGACAGCTTTGACTGGGTGTTGGGGGTCAACCTGAGGGGGGCCTACCTCTGCGCCCGCGAAACCATCAAGCACCTGCTGGCCAGCGATCGCCCCGGCAGCGTCATCAATATCTCCAGCGTGCACGAAATCATCCCTCGGCCCCAGTACCTCAGCTACTCCATCAGCAAAGGCGGCATGGGCAACATGACCCGCACCCTGGCTTTGGAATATGCCGCCCAGGGCATTCGGGTCAACGGCATTGGCCCCGGAGCCACCGTCACCCCCATCAACGATGACTGGACCGACGATCCCGCCAAAAAAGCCGAGGTCGAGAGCCATATTCCCATGGGCCGAGCGGGCACCAGTGAAGAAATGGCCGCCGCCGTAGCGTTTTTGGCCTCCGAGGAAGCAGCCTACATCACCGGGCAAACCCTCTATATCGATGGCGGGCTCACTCTGTACGCGGATTTTCGAGAGGCATGGTCGGCGTAAAACCCTGGGGTCGGCAATCTGCGAGGGCGTTGAGGGTTAGCAGGTTAGCAGGTTTAAACATTGGCAGGTTCGAGCCGTCCACCTCCCAACCTGCCAACGTTCTAACTTGCCAACCTGCCCCACCAGGGATCCGCGTCTTCGTCACAAACCCCAATCCAACCTGAAGAACTGTTACACTTCCTCAACAATCGGTATTACCCCCTGCTCTCGCGATGATACGATGCCCATCAAACGCCCATTAAGTGGTTGAGAGATAGGACTTCATGACTGAAACGCTGACAGGTCAAACACCTATTTTTGGAGGCAGCACCGGCGGTCTCCTCACCAAGGCTTCGGTTGAAGAAAAGTATGCCATCACCTGGACTAGCCCCAAGAAGCAGGTTTTTGAAATGCCCACAGGTGGCGCGGCCTTCATGAACGAAGGTGAAAACCTCCTTTACCTGGCCCGTAAAGAGCAGTGCCTGGCCCTCGGCAGACAGCTGCGCAACAAATTTAAGCCCAAAATTGAAGACTACAAGATTTACCGCGTCTTCCCCAGTGGTGAGACCCAGTATCTGCACCCAGCAGACGGTGTCTTCCCTGAGAAGGTGAACGAAGGCCGTGGGGCCGTGGGCAGCATCGGTCGCAACATCGGGGCCAACCCCGACCCGGCCACCATCAAGTTTAGCGGCAAGGCCACTTACGAGGTCTAAGCCCTTTTGGCTCGGTCTGCTGAGCCGACTGTTGCCGAGTTTTGACTGTGACTGTTGTGTTGTAAGGGGGCGTAGCTGCGGCTAGGCCCCTTTTGCTATCTAGACTGGTTGTTTCATGGGGTGGCGATCGCCCTATCGGACAGCCTTTGAAGCATTGCGCTGCCCCGATCGCGCTGTAGAATAAGTGCCATGATTTTTCCAGCCTTTGAGCAGTTTCAAACCTACGCCACCCAGGGCAATTTTGTGCCGGTCTACCAGGAGTGGCTGGCCGATCTCGACACGCCGGTATCGGCCTGGTATAAAGTGTGCGCCGGGCAGCCCTACAGTTTTTTGCTGGAATCGGTGGAAGGCGGCGAAAGCCTGGGCCGCTACAGCTTTTTGGGCTGCGACCCGCTGTGGGTGCTGGAAAGCCGGGGCGATCGCGCTACCCAAACCCACCGCGACGGCACCGTTATTGACCACCAGGGCAATCCCTTTGAGACCTTGGCCGACTGCCTTGCCCCCTATCAGCCCGTGAAGCTGCCCGCCCTGCCCCCCGGCATTGGCGGCCTGTTTGGCTTCTGGGGCTACGAGCTGATCCGCTGGGTTGAACCCACGGTGCCCGTTTATCCCCTCAGCCCTGACGACCTCCCCGACGGCCTGTGGATGCAGGTGGACAGCCTGCTGATATTTGACCAGGTGCAGCGCAAGATCTGGGCGGTGGCCTACGCTGACCTGCGCTACCCCGGTACCGATGTGCGGGAGGCCTACGAGGCGGCCTGCGATCGCGTCCAGCAGCTGCTTCACAAGCTCACCCTGCCATTGCCCCCGACCCAGGCCACCCTGCCCTGGCATCCGCCCCGCAGCGATGCCGCCCCGGTAGACTACACCAGCAACCGCACCCCGGCTGAATTCTGCGCCAGCGTCGAACGGGCCAAGGGCCACATCCAGGCCGGAGATATTTTTCAGGTGGTGATTTCCCAGCGGCTGAACACCACCTATGGCGGCAACCCCTTTGATCTGTACCGCTCGCTGCGCCAGATCAACCCCTCCCCCTACATGTGCTTCTTCAACTTCTACGACTGGCAGCTAATTGGCTCCAGCCCCGAAGTTATGGTCAAAGCCACCCTGGCCGACGACCCCAGCCAGCCCCAGGTGGCCACGGTGCGCCCCATCGCCGGCACCCGTCCCCGGGGCAAGACCGCCGCCGAAGACAGCGCCTATGAACACGATCTGCTGGCTGACCCCAAAGAGCGGGCCGAACACGTCATGCTGGTGGATCTGGGCCGCAATGACCTGGGCCGCGTCTGCCTCAGCGGCACCGTGCAGGTTGACGAACTGATGGTGATCGAGCGCTATTCCCACGTTATGCACATCGTCAGCAACGTGGTGGGGCACCTCAGCCCCAGCAAAACCGCCTGGGATCTGCTCAAGGCCTGCTTTCCAGCGGGGACTGTGAGCGGTGCGCCCAAAATTCGCGCCATGCAGATTATCCATGACCTAGAGCCCTGTCGGCGCGGTCCCTACTCGGGGGTCTACGGCTACTACGACTTTGAGGGCCAGCTCAACACGGCCATTACCATTCGCACCATGGTGGTGCGATCGCTGCCCGAGGGCGGCCACAGCGTTGCGGTGCAGGCCGGAGCCGGGCTGGTAGCTGACTCAATACCCGAAATGGAGTATCAAGAAACCCTGAACAAAGCTCGGGGCATGCTAGAAGCCATTCGGTGCTTGGAATAGGTCTCGATGGGAAGGAAACCCAAACGTTAGAATGTTTCGCCGTTGGAACGTTCTAACGCGAAACTACAGGCACCCTTCAGCCCAGGTCACCGACGGAAACTGCCCCGCCCGAAACTGGGTGACGCGGCCTTGGTCGTCAGTTTCAAATACTAGGCGATAGACGTCTTCGCCGGGGTCTTGGGGGGTAAAGATGACGGTTTTACCGAGGGTTACCGGGTTGGCGATCGCCTCTAGCTGCTCTCCGTAGACCCGCACTAAATCTCGCTCGGTCGAACCAATCCGGATGCCGCTGCGGGTAGTCGTCAGACTGCCTGGCCAAATATCGACCCGCAGTACCTGATCCTCTATGACCATCAGCCCGAGAGGTTCGCCATGGTCTTTAATCCGGTAGTACTGGCATTGGCCATTGCTGGCGTCTTCGATGAGGACTGGGGTGAGCCCCTCCGCCCGCAGATCGTCTAGCTCCATACCGATACGAACGGGGCCTAAACCAGTGGTTTTGAGAGGAGCCGCCAGCAGCGCCAGGGTCGGCACAGCATCGGCATCGACTCCGGGGGCCAGGGCGATCGCCCGCTGCATCACCCGTAGAGAACTCAGGGGAGCCAGCACCCCGTCGAGTACGGCACTGGCCTGGGGCCGGTAGTAGGGCAGGTTCGCAGTGGTGGGCACCGTGGACGCCCTAGCCAGGATGGCCTGGGCTTCCCCCTGGGGCTGCTGACCGGTACTGGTTGTCACCAAACCAGCTAGGGCGGTGACGGCGGCGATCGCAACCAGGGCTCCCCGGCGTTTTTGTTTCCCCTTAACCATATATTCCGAAATTCCGATGCATGACTCAACCGAGACAGAAAAGCAGCTTTGGCAGCTTTGATAGAGCGCTGCCGCTGCTAGCCTAGCTGGAGGCTAATGTTTAACCCCAGGCGGCTCAAACCCTAGGCAACATCTATCATAGGGGGCAAGTTCGGTTCATAGTGTGACTTAGCACTCGCTTTAGTGTAGCAGCCGCCGCCATCTGTCCCCAATGCCCCCGCTTTTCCGTCCTTTGCCTCGGTGGCCCCAGGCCTCGTCAACTCCCGGCCCTCGGTGGCGTCCGCTGGTGCCCATCGGGCTAGCGGCGATTGCCGCTGGCCTCACCCTGCTCCTGTGCACCAGCAAACGACCTGTGGATGCCGGGGCCACGTTGATACCTTCCACCAGGTCTGCCCCGTCGCGGGGCCTTAGCGCACTATTGCGCCGCCACCAAGCCAAGCCACCGACGCTGACAGTGCCGCCTCCAGTGATCCCCCAGCCCCTGCCGCCTCAGCAGGCCTGGCCTGCTGAGGCGGTGGTACAAGCTGAGCCCAGCTTTGACGACCTCAATACCAGTCACTGGGCCTGGCCCCTACTGGCCGACCTGGCCCAGCGAAATTTGGTGTCGGGCTTTCCCGACGGCACGTTTCGCCCTGGTGCTGCTATGACGCGGGCCGAGTTTGCTGCTCAACTGACCCATCTGTTTGATTTCCCCCCCGATCGCTCCCTACGCCCTGCCCTGGTTAACTACCCAGACGTAAAGCTCGACCACTGGGCCTATAAGAGCGTACAAAAAACAGTAAGTATGGGGTTTCTTGGCGGCCACCCTGACGGAACGTTTCTACCCGACCAAACCGTCAGCCGGATTCAGGTAATTGTGGCCTTGGCCAATGGGCTGACGCTGAAATCAAGTCGTGCGGCGACCGAAGCCCTAGCTCCCTATGTCGATCGAGACCAGGTGCCGATCTGGGCCATTCGTCAGCTAGTCGCGGCCACAGATGCGGGGTTGGTGGTCAACTATCCCGAAATCAATACCCTGGCCCCCAACCGACCCGCTAGCCGAGCCGAAGTGGCCGCCATGCTGCACCGATCGCTGGTGTACACCGGCAGCTTGCAGACTGTGCCGTCACCCTACATTGTCGAGAAGGCCAGGGTTGATCAGGTTGGGCCACCATAGGGCAGCGGCTGTCAACGCCACTGCTGCAATACCCACTGTCTAACGATGGGCGCACCCCGCCACGAGGCGCTGTCCAAACTATCTGTTCTAGAACGAGGGTAGCGAGATGCCGTCTAGGCCATCCTGTTCTAGGGTGGGCAGCTCTAGGCGCTGGCTGCGACGGGTGCGCATCGCCAGGCGATAGCTGACGCTCTGCAGCTCAGCCTGAAGCTGACGGTTTTCGCGCTGAATTTCGGCCACCCGCTGTTTGACGGCGGCCATGCGCTCGGCAAACTTTTGCCGGTAGACCGTCGGCAGTTCTTGCACGACCTGCTCCAGCATGCGGGTGCGATCGGTCAGCTCCTGCACGGTTTGGCGCAGCTGTAATACTTCACCGTCGCGCTCTTCAAGCTGCCCCTGGTAGAAATCGATCTGTTTTTCAACCCCCCGCAGCTGGTCGCGCAGGGCGGTTAGCTCCGCCTGGTGCTGCTCAGACACCTCCGGGCTGGGTACAAACCCAGTGTTACCTTTCACTAGGCGAAACAGCTCCTGAGAAAGCTGCTGCACCAGCTGGTCACGAATAGCCAGCTCAGATTCGAGCCGGGCAATTTCGGCCTGGTGCTCGTTCATATCAGTATATGAAGACTGCGCCACAAGAGTACTCCCACACCAAACGACTAACTTGCTACTCGATGCACCAAAGCCTAATTGCACCACCTGCACGGGTTCAATGGGCTGTGGCCAAAACAAAATTGGGCTATTACAGCCAGACTTTTGCAGGGTTGGATTAAGTTGCTGCTAATTTATAGCACCTGCTTGAAAAGTTGGCACACCGAAATTTAAAGGGCTGCCCCGCAAACCAAAGCCGCTGGCCAATCTCTGCCCTGGGGCAGAGATTGGCCAGCGGCCTGTGGACGATGCTGCTTATGGAGGCTCTAAAACTACTCTTCTTCGCTAGCGGCACCAGCGGCAACGGCCTCAGCGGGCTCTTCGACCTCTTCAGGGAGGGGTTCGTCAGATGCTTGCTTAACCGTCAAGAATCGAATTACCTCGTCGCTGAGGCGCATGGCCCGCTCTAGAGGTGCGATCGCACCCCCAGGCCCGGTATAGTTCATTTGGATATAGATCCCTTCGCGGTGGCGATCAATCTCGTAGGCCAGACGGCGCTTGCCCCGGTGCTGGGTCTCTAGAATTGAAGCGCCCTGATCCTTCAGCATGGTCTGATATTTGCCAATGGTGGCATCAATCGCCTCGTCGTTGAGATCGGGGCGTAGGATGTACATCGTCTCGTACATGTAGGCTGTCATGAAAACTCCTTGTGGACATAGTGGCCTTTGGCAGCCAAAAATAGGCATAAATAAGCTTTTATGGCCGCTTAGCCATCTGCTTACCCATGACCTGCGTACTGGCGCAAAGACAAGGATCTACAATCATACCAACAATTAGCAGGCCAAGAGTTAGAAAATTATGGCGCAACGCTACGTTAGGGTTCAGTCTCAGACCGGGCAGCTGCACTATGGGCTGCTGCGCCCCGATCGCAGTGTGCAGGTGCTAGACGCGCCGCCCTGGCTCCAGGGGCAGCCCACCGAGGTCGAGCTATTGCCCGGCAGCTATGACCTGCTCGCCCCCTGCGCCCCCTCTAAGGTAGTAGCGGTGGGTAAAAACTACGCCGCCCATGCCGCCGAGATGGGCAGCGAGGCTCCACCCGAGCCGCTGCTATTTATTAAGCCATCAACGGCGGTCACTGCCGCAGGGGCTCCCATCTACTACCCTCCTCAATCGGCTCGAGTTGACTACGAAGGCGAATTGGCGGTAGTGATTGGCGATCGCTGCGCCCACGTGTCACCCCAGGCTGCCCGGGCCAAAATTTGGGGCTATACCATCGCTAACGACGTAACCGCTCGCGATCTCCAAAAGCGCGATAGCCAGTGGACCCGAGCTAAGGGCTTCGATACCTTCTGCCCCCTAGGTCCGTGGATTGTGCGAGAACTTAGCGCCGGGGCTATGCTTCAGACCTTCCTCAACGGTCAGGCCACCCCCGTGCAGTCGGCCTCGATTGAAGACATGATCTACAGTCCTGACTATCTGGTGGCCTATATCAGCGAGATTATGACCCTGCTACCGGGAGACGTAGTTTTGACGGGCACCCCAGCCGGAGTCGGCCCGCTGACCGTTGGCGACCAGATCAGAGTAGAGATTGAAGGCATTGGTGCGCTTGAGAATACTGTCGCTCTGCGCCCCTAGCGCACCTGCATATGTACCGCTTCTGAAATCGTTGGAATCTCGGCGTAGAGGCCTCGAAAGGTCTGCACCAGAGAAAAGCCAACGGAGATCAACATGCCTAGAAACAGCACGTTAGCAAGGGTGCTAAATAGAAGAGAGCCAAACACGCTAGGGTCGAGCAGGCTCAGGATCAGGCCACACACCGCCAAAATAAAACTCAGCAAAATCGCCTGCATGGTGTTGAAGCGAATGAACCGGCTGATATTTTCGTTGCGTACGACCAACAGGATCAGCGCAAAGAACACAATCAGCCCGAAGAAAGAGCCAATTAATGGAATACTCTGTAGCATGCTGTACACAAAGATCAAAGGAGCCAGTGGTAGCAGCAAAAACCCAAACACCGGAAACTGGCTAACCAATTGATCGCCGTAGGGCAAGCCGGACATCACCGGCAAAATGTAGGGGAGGGCCGCCAACAAACGATCCCAAATGGTGGGATTGGGGGAACTGCTCCAGGTCATTGGTTTTCTCCAGACAAACGCTAAGGGCTACCAGGCTATAGCCTTACCATATCGTAAATCCACGATTTGCCGGAGAGACGCGGCCTGTGATTCACGATCTAAGGCACAGTCCGGTAGGGTTAACCAAATCTGTAGGCTTGAACTTTGTACCTTTTAACCGATATCGGCTACTCGAAAGCCCATTTGGCATTCAAACTGAGCCGGATGGGCCTGGTCTGAACTGGCCACCGGATGGCCACAGCGCAACTTACCCTGCTGCCAGCGGGGCTGACCGTGGCGATCGGCCATCAGGCAGTTGCAGCACACAGCCTGGGGCGATATCAGTTGGTTTTCGGTCATTAGCACCAGCATAATGGTCACCTCCCTAATGTTCGGGGTTAACCTGACCTTTCCCTAATCTTAGGATGCCCTACGGGAGCTGCTGTGTGCTGGCATACGCAATCAAACTCAACTGGTCAACGCAACCCGCAATGTATAGCAATGGTCACTGCGCTCAGGACACAAATCACTACCACTGACAAAAACTGGAGCAGAGCACCGGCGTATAGCCATTGCACTAAGGAGCTGTGCAGAATGTCTTAACCGATCGGGCAATAGCTATAAATCGTTGTCCTGGGAGAATCCGAGCGCCGCACGCAGCGTCCGACAACGATGCGGCAGTGAATATCACCCAGGACATTCCCTTTACTCCTTTGCCTTGCTGACCTCGCGAGACCCAGAGGAGACCCCTTTGCGTTTTTTTGGCAGGGGTACTCCACCCTCAGACATTTCGGGCTCGCTGCTGTGGTGTTCGCGCTGCCAGGCCGGGACGGTCTGGTCGTAGGCCATTTGCAGGGCGGCGGCGGCGACGGTACGCAGATCGTACTCTTCGCTGAGCTGAGACACAATCGGCAAAAACGATGCCAGCCGCTCGCTGGTAATGGCCTCGCGCACCTGGCTGCGCAGCCGCTCCAGATTGCGGGCGGCAATCTCGGCCCGGGTAGGAATTTTCACCAAGGTCATGGGCTGTTTGGTGTGGCGCTCAATCTGCCGCAGCTTGTATTTCTCCAAGGGCGTCACCAGGGAAATTGCCACGCCTTTCTTGCCCGCCCGCCCGGTGCGACCAATGCGGTGCACGTAGCTTTCCATGGCGTCGGGCATGTCGAAGTTGATCACGTGGGTGAGGTCATCGACGTGCAGACCGCGAGCGGCGATGTCGGTGGCCACCACCAGCTTCACCTGCTGCTGACGAAAGCGCAGCATCAGCCGCTCGCGCTGGGACTGGCTGAGGTCGCCGTGGTACTCATCAACGCTGTAGCCCGCTGCCTGGAGCTGGCGGGTGAGATCGCCCGCCGTGCGGCGAGTACGCACAAAGATAATCGCGGTTTCAGGATCTTCTAGCTCCAGAATGGGCTGAAGGGCGCGTACCTTGCTCCAGCCCCGGGGCACGATGTAGCTCACCTGCTGAATCTGCTTGGGCGAGGCCTTAGGCGACTGCACCGTGACGGTGACAGGAGACTGCAAAAACTTGGTGGCTAGCTCGCGAATGGCTGGGGCCATAGTGGCCGAGAAAAAGGCGGTTTGGCGATCGCCGGGGGCTTTGCTGAGGATTTTTTCAACGTCTTGAATGAAGCCCATATTGAGCATTTCATCGGCTTCGTCGAGCACAAGCCAGCCCAGACTTTTGAGGGAGAGGCTGCCCCGGTTGAGCATGTCGAGCACGCGACCGGGGGTGCCCACTACAATCTGGGTGCCTCGCCGGAGCTGCTCCTGCTGGCGCTCAATGGACTGGCCGCCGTAGATAGCTAGCACCTTAGGGCGACCGTCGATGCGGAAGCCGCGCATGGCCTGACACACCTGAATGGCCAGTTCGCGAGTGGGCGTCAGCACCAGCACCTGCACGGCGGGATTGCTGGCATCGACTTGCTCCATCAGCGGCAGGGCAAAGGCGGCGGTTTTGCCGGTACCGGTTTGGGCCTGACCAATGAGATCGCGCCCCGAGAGCAGATGGGGAATGGCCTCTGCCTGAATGGCCGTGGGTTCTTCGTAGCCCATGTTTGCAAGATGGCTAACGCGGGCTTCAGACAACCCCAAACTGGCGAACGATAAGGTCATAGTGATTCCTCGGGACGGTGAACAAAAAATATCGATTAAGATTAGCGAGCCAGACTCAGTAATGGCTCTGCGGAGGGGATCGCGGCGATTTCGCCAAACAGGTCGTAGGTGTCGGCAGCAGTAATTTTGACGGAGACAATCTGGTTGAGGGGCGCGGTGCCGGTCACGTAGACCAGACCGTCAACCTCGGGGGCAAAGCGATCGCTGCGGCCAATTGCCATACCCGTGGCCGGGTTCTCTTGCTCAATCAGCACATCTACTACGCGGCCAATGTGGGCGCGGTTGTGCTCCCAGGCGATGGGCTGCTGGGCCAGCATGAGAGCTTCGCGGCGGCGATCGCGCTCTTCCTGGGGCACCTGGTTTGGCAAGCTAAAGGCGGGGGTACCTTCCTCAGCAGAGAAGCTGAACACGCCCACATGGTCAAACCGATGACGCTCTACGAATTGCAGCAGATGCTCAACGTGGGCCTCGGTTTCACCCGGAAAGCCAACAATAAAGGTGGTGCGCAACACCGCCTCGGGGAGCGCCTCTTTAATGCGGTGAATCACGTCGTCGTTAACCTGCCCCTGCCAAGGACGGTTCATCGATCGCAGCACCTCGGGATGGGAGTGCTGGAGGGGCAGATCGAGGTAGGGCAGCACGTTGGGGGTTTCTCGAATGGCGGCCAGCACCTCGGGGGTGAGGCCGGTGGGGTAGGCATAGTGCATGCGCACCCAAGGCACGTCTACTTCGCCTAGCGCCAGCAGCAGCTCGGCCAGGCGAGGCTTGCCGTAGAGATCCATGCCGTAGTTGGTGGTGATTTGGGAGATCAGCACCAGCTCCTGCACGCCCTCGGCGGCTAGCTGATGGGCTTCGGCAACGATGGACTCAATGGTGCGCGATCGCTGGTTGCCCCGCAGATGCGGAATAATGCAAAAGGCGCAGCGGTAGTCGCAGCCCTCCGCCACCCGCAGGTAGGCCACACTAGAGGCCGTAGTGCGGTAGCGGGGCACGGTTTCATCGGCAATGTAGGTGGGCTCGGGGGAAACAATCTTCACCCGTTCGCCCGCTTCGGCCCGCTCAATCACCTCAACAATGCGGTTGTAGTCGCCCGTACCTACCAGAGCCACGGCCTCAGGAATTTCTTCTAGCAATTCATTCTGAAAATGCTGAGCCAGACAGCCTGTGATCACCACCTTCTTTTGGGCGGCGGCCAGCTCTACCAGGGTGCGCACCGACTCTTCCCGCGCCGCTTCAATAAAACTACAGGTGTTGACCACGACGTAGTCGGCCAATTCTTCGTTGGCATCGACTTGGTAGCCTGCCTGCACGAGCAAACCGAGCATGTGCTCGGTATCGACCCGATTTTTCTCGCAGCCCAGGTGGTTAAACGCAACCGTTGGCTTCAGCCCCATGGTGTCTCTCAATGTGTAACGTGTCGGTCTTGCCAAAAGCTTTGGGTCATTGGGTTTTAACTTAGTCGCACCAAGCTACCAAGGAACCGCATTACCGGTACCAGCACCCTCAACACCACCGCTCAGGCATCCATCAATCCTGTGTTGACGAATTGCCCAGCAAATCTTTTGGCCAATGGCACCAGGGGGCAATACAAATTAACACTCATAAATAATACATCACAAAAGCAGGGGTGTCCTAAATCGCGTCCCAGGGATTGATATGCTGATAGGGTGGGTTGGGCCTGGGTTTGCTGCGGCAGGCTGGGTCAACCTATGCTTTTGTACGTTAGGCGAGTCCAGGCAAAATTCACGTGGACTTAATCGAAGTCTTTAACACCCGTAATCCGGTGATTGGGGTACTGCACCTGCTGCCCCTGCCGACGTCTCCCCGCTGGCAGGGAGATTTGCAGGCCGTGGTCGATCGCGCTGAGCAAGAGGCCACGGCCTTGGCCTCGGGCGGCGTCCACGGCATTATTGTGGAAAACTTTTTTGACGCTCCGTTTACTAAGGGGGCGGTAGACCCGGCGGTGGTCAGCGCCATGGGCCTGGTGGTGCAGCGGTTGCAGACGCTGATTACGGTGCCCATTGGCATTAATGTGCTGCGCAACGATGCCCGCAGCGCCCTGGCGATCGCCACCTGCACCGGGGCGGCCTTCATTCGCGTCAACGTGCTTACGGGCGTAATGGCCACCGACCAGGGGCTGATCGAAGGCTGCGCCCACGACCTGCTGCGCTACCGCAAAGAGCTGGGCAGCTCGGTGCAAATTTTGGCCGACGTGCTGGTCAAACACGCTCGCCCCCTGGGCTCGCCCAACCTCACCACAGCGGTGCAGGAGACCATTCACCGGGGGCTGGCCGACGGCATTATCTTGTCGGGCTGGGCGACGGGCAGCCCTCCGAGCCTCGAAGATTTAGAACTGGCCAAGGCGGCGGCGGGCGATCGCCCCGTGTTCATCGGTAGCGGTGCCGACGTTGACAACATTGGCACCCTGATGAAAGCCGCCGACGGCGTAATTGTTGCCAGCTCCCTCAAGCGCCAGGGCGACGTCAACCAGCCCATCGATCCAATCCGCGTGGGTCAGTTTGTGGAAGCCATGCAGGAAAGCCTGGAGGCCCAGGGCAATCTCACCCTACCGACAATGGTGGCCCCTTAGGATTGCCCACGCTTGCCCTGAGACATCATGCCTCGACTGAGGCATTAAGATAGACACTAAACGGGCGGTAACTCCCCGCCACTTTGTGTTGCTGTAGAGTTTGGGTTAGCTGTTTTGGAAGAGAGGCGGATCATGAGACGTCGTCGTCAAGAAAGCCGTTGGATTCATCGCTGGTCGCGCTGGCTAGTGGCGGGGATCGCCTTGATCGGTGCCCTGGGCACGGGCTACCTGACCATTGCGAAGCTAACGGGCGGTGGAGCCTGCCCGACGGAAGGGTGCGATCGCGTGCTCTCTAGCCCCTGGGGCACTGTGTTTGGCCTGCCCTTAACGCTATTTGGCTTTTTGGCCTACGGCACCATGCTGGTAATGGCCGTTGCTCCCCTGCTGATCAACGCCGACGAAAACAAGCCCCTGCGCCAGAAACTCGAAACTTGGACCTGGCCACTGATGTTTATGCTGGCCTCGGCCATGCTGGTGTTTAGCGGCTATTTAATGACGGTGCTGGCCTTTCAA
The DNA here is from genome assembly GCF_034932455.1 of Leptolyngbya sp. CCNP1308. NCBI lineage: Bacteria > Bacillati > Cyanobacteriota > Cyanophyceae > Leptolyngbyales > Leptolyngbyaceae > Leptolyngbya > Leptolyngbya sp. CCNP1308. Next base: position 130,121 of record NZ_JAYGIH010000036.1, read on the forward strand.
CTACAGACGGCTTGCCCCTACTGCATTGGCTCGGCACTGTTTGCCCTCTCCATGTTTGTGATTATTTTGCTGGGCAACCGCTGGGATGACCTCGGCCAGATCGCCTTTATCGGCCTGATTGTGGGCGTCGTGACGATCGTAGCTACCCTAGCTGTTTATGCTCCCATCAGCGCCGGGGGTAGCCCCAGCAACGATGTCGCTGGGCAGGCCGGGCCACCGATTACTACAGCCTCTGGCCCTGCCGAGGTCGGCTTGGCCAATCACCTCAGCGAGGTCGGTGCTGTAATGTATGGCGCTTGGTGGTGCCCCCACTGCCACGACCAAAAACAGCTATTTGGGGCCGAGGCCGCTACAGCGATTACCTATGTAGAGTGTGCGGAAGACGGCCAGAACCCCCAGGTCGCTGTGTGCCGGTCTAAACCCGAAATTACCGGTTTCCCCAGTTGGGAGATCAACGGCGAGTTTTATGCGGGTACCCAAAGCCTAGAGCGCCTGGCGGAGCTGACAGACTACAGCGGGCCAACGAATTTTCAGCGCTAGGCTTGAACTTATACAAACCGCGCTAGTGCGTCGAAACGGCTGGTACCTATGGCCTGGGTCCCAGCCGATTTATTTTTGACTGCCTACAGCTTTGCACTGGCAAGCTGCATCGGGGCTGCACAGCAAAAGAACGAAAAATGGTTAATTAAGAGACGATGGACATGACTATCCAGAAATTCTGTGATCAAATTTAATGCCAAGTATTTTTATCTAGCGGTTTTGCTGTTTCTGATTGAAACCGCGATCGCGATTTTTCTAGACGATCGCATCATTCGCCCCCCGTCGGCGATATTTTGGTTGTCGTTCTTGTTTACTGCTTTGTCAGAGCCTTCTGGCAAATTCGGCCTCTCACTGCGGCTCTGGAGGTCTTTGCCTTTGCCTGCTTGATTGAAGGGCTGCAATACCTCCAGCTGGTCGATCGCCTCGGGCTGCGCGACAACCGGCTGATTGCCACCGTAATCGGCACCACCTTCGACAGCAAAGATATTCTGGCCTATGCGATCGGTGCTGCCCTGGTGCTGGGTGTAGAGTATCGCCTTGAGTCCTTTAGACGATAAGCTCCCTGGAACAGGCTTGATTCAAGGCTTGTATTGACCGATATGAACGGTAGGTTGACCAACTATCACCGCACCAACTGTTACTCAACTTTATCTATTCACCCAAAATAGTTCCGGACTGTGCGCCCTGTCCCGTTCGGGGAATGCTGAGGCTGAACCTGGTTGACCATCGAACGACCAGAGGCCGCACAAAATTACTAATACATTGGAGAAACATGCCTAAACGCAGATTGCCGCGTGGTGGTGGTACTCAAGTCGCTTTGAGTCCAGAGCTAGCAGTGGCCATGATTGGCCTATTTTCAGCGTTTGCCGATGGTGATGTGTCTAGCGATGCAGAAGCCTATGCGCTGGGTGAAATGGTTAGCTGCATCGACCTCTATTCTGAATATACGGAGGAAGACTTTGCCGACTTGGGTGCTGAAATCGGCAACCTGATCAACGAATCTGGGGTTGAAGTCGTCGTCTCCCAAGCCATTGAGACGATTAAAGAGGAGGGCGTAGAAGAGGCCGCCTTCATCATTGCGCTCGTCGTTCTCGTTTCAGACGGCGAAGTGCCCGAAGACGAGCAGGAGTTTATCGACGACTTGCGCCAAGCCCTCAGCATCTCAGTCGAACGCGCCGACGAAATCGTGAGCGAGCTTTTTTCTGAAGTAGAAGAAGAAGCTGAGGAGGAATACGACGAGAGCGAAGAAGAGTAAGTGATTGACGCATTAAGGGCATTAAGCCAATGCCCTTAATGCAGTGCTGCTATCTGTTGTTACAGACATGGCCTGAAGGGGGCAGCAACGAATTCTAAACGTCTTCGCCCGACCGTATAAGCCCCCGCTCAGACCATCTATCGGGGCCAGATGTAGCCCAGATCGTCGATCGCTAAGGGCGTGTCGGGAAAGTCTCGCTGGGTGAACTGGCGCACCAGCACCACGCCGCCAAAGTGGTCATCGAGGTAGGGGACGCCGTTGCGATCGAGGGCGACCGGGATAATGCGCCCGCTGACAAAGTTGCCCTGGGCATCGAGATTGGTCTGCAAAATTAGCGACGTGCCCAGGGGGCCAACGGTGGAGAGGCTGCGGTAGCCGAGGAAATTCCCGAGAGAGTAAGCGATTAGTTTGTTTTGGTACAGCTCGATCGCCCTGGGAACGTGGGGGCCATGGCCTAGCACCAGGTCGGCCCCGTGGTCAACGACAGCGCGGGAGAAGCGCACGACATTGCCGCGATTTTCGGAATAGAACAGCTCGTCTTGGTCGCGGGTGACGGTGGCATCGGTGCCTTCTTTGCCAGCGTGGAAGGAGACGACGACGATATCGGCCTGGGCATTGGCAGCTTTGACCAGAGCGATCGCCCCATCGATATCCTGCACCTGGTTGTGCTCTGGGTAGTTGCTAAAGGCGATAAACGCCACGGTTTGCCCCTGGGCCTCTAGGTACAAAATTTCACCCTTGCGGCCCACGGCCTTCATACCTGCCGCTTCAATATGTGCGATGGTGTCGCTAAAGCCCTGCTCAAAGAAATCCATGGAGTGGTTGTTGGCCACGCTCAGAACGTCAAATCCGGCCTCTTTGAGCACGCTCGCGTACCAGGGCGGGGTGCGAAAGGCGAAGGTGTTGGCGCTGCCTGTGTTTTTGGAACTGTTGGGCACTTCGGTGAGGGTGCTTTCAAAGTTGCCGAAGGTGATGTCGGCCTCGCCCAGGTGATACTGAATGCTGCTAAACAGGTACTGCCAGTCGTCGGGCAGACGGTAGCGCTGGTAGTCGGTACCGGGAATGATGTCGCCCACGGCTTTGATGGTCAGAGCCACGGGAACCGCCATTGCAGGGGGAGCAAGGGCCGTAGAGGACTCTGCCGTGAGTATGGGCTCGATCGCATTAACCGCACCGTCTGCCGCCGAAGCGAGATTGGCCTCAGCGGCAGGCCGCGACGGATTTGCTCGATTAGATGCTTGCTGCCCGTAGCGCCATTGGGTCACCCCAGCGGCCAGACCAAACCCCAGCACCATGGCGGTGGTCAAGGCCCCCCAGCGCCAGCGGTAGGGGATAGAGGTTTTGGAGGGCGCTGGTTTTGGCCCCAGCACCGTGGTGCTGAGATGGGTGGTTGGCGCGATCGCTAAAGTCCTCTCATCCTCCAATGCCTCATCCGCAAGGACGGTGACTGGAGACGTTGGGACATCTAGGCTAAAGACCTGCTGCCAGCGATGCTCTAGGGTGCGATCGGTGCCATCGACCACCTTGAGTTCGGCGATGTCTGGCAGGGCCAGAGCCACTACCACCGCGCGAATGCGATCGAGGTGCTGGGGCAGCCCATCGAGATTTGGGGTGGTGAGCAGCACGTAAAGGGTGCGATCGCGCCGCGAGACCTCTACCCGAGTAGCGGAGTCATCAAGGGCAGTGGTGAGCAGGTCTGCGATCGCGGCCATATGGCCCCGCTGGGCCAGAGGCCATATCGGCAGTTGAGTCAGGTCAGGAATGGTCACAAATGAGAGAGCATCCAGGCTCCAAAGCTATGCCAAATCATACCGCTGGGTCAAAAAAGAAAACGTCATCCCATAAAAAACTGCCCGGCTAACCAAGAGGCCAGCGGGGCAGAGACGGGTCTATCGAACGCTGTGGGCCTTTCAGCCTCCAGCACTTGGCCTACCGAGACGAACCGATGTCTCGGTAGATACCTTTGCGGCGCTGTCGCTGGCGAACCGGTAGGCCAATACCTACCAAACCCAGTAACCCTAACGCTGCCTTGGAACTGGGCCGCTGCGACACGGCCTCGGCCCGAGCTTCGGCGGGCTGAGAGGGGTGCACCGTCTGGCGATGTTCAAGCCCAGCTAGAGACAGCAGCCCCGCCACAATAAAAGCACTTAGGTGATTGAGCGATTGATCGACCGCAGGCACTTCGTAGTGAGTAGAAAACGTTCTCACTAAAAACCAAAGGAATATGCCGACGCAGATGAGCAGGGCAATGGCATTGATGGCCGGGCTGTTAGCAAAGGTATAAATAGCCCCGCCAGTGGGGCCATCAATGGCTCCCTCAAACTCTTCAAAGGTAGAAAACGGGCTAGACATATCACAGGCTCCTCAAAACTTTTGGCAGGATAAGGGACAGGCTTAAGACTTGGGAGAAACCTTAACCATCGGTACCGCAACCCGAGCAGAATAACCATTTTGCTCAGGCAAAATAGAATATTCTGGATAGCCTTCAATACCAAAGTCAGCCAGGTCTAGACCGGCAATCTCCTCGGCCTCAGAAACCCTCAATAGCCCCATTTTTTTCAGCACAAAGCTCACCCCATAACCGGGAATAAAGCCCAGCAGCACCGCACAAAGGACAGCACCCAACAGCTGAGCTCCAAAATTAATCGAGGGAATACCCTCGGGCTGGGGATAACCCGCCGCGACAATACCCACCATCAATGAGCCAAACACCCCACAGTAACCGTGGACAGCAAAGGCCCCCACGGCATCGTCAATGCCAGCTTTTTCAATCGCATTACCGACAAAGGGCATAGTGTAAGCCCCTACGAAGGCGAGAATAATCACAATCGCTGGGCTGTAGATATCCATCGCCGCCGCAGATGAAATAATGCCCGCCAGACCACCGGAAATGGTGTAGAACGGGTCGGCCTTGGAGCCCATATAGGCCCCCACTAACCCCGCCGACAGAGCCAGGGTGGTATTGACCCCAATGGAAGCCAGGGTCATAGGAGTGCCGTAGATGGTAATCTCCCCCGTTTGGCCAGGGGTAAAGATCACGCAGGCGGCTAAAAAGGCGTAGAAGCCTACAAAAATCAGCATCAACCCCACCATGGTGAGGGGCAGATTGTGGGGCATAATCACCCGAGCCTTCCCTTGGGCATCAAACTTGCCGATGCGGGGGCCGAGATTGATCAGCACCCCCAGGGCAAAGAAGCCCGCCACGGCGTGGAGCAGGGCTGAGCAGCCAAAGTCGTGATAGCCTAACTGCGTAAACATCCAGCCGTAGGGGTTCCAGCCCCAGGAGGCGGCCACTACCCAGGTAAACGAACCCAGCACAATCGCCAAAATGGCGTATGCCCCAACCCGAATGCGCTCAATCACCGCGCCGGAAAGAATGGAGGCGGTGGTCATGGCAAACAGGGCAAAGGCAAACCAGAACACGCCGGTTAAATTGTCGGCAATGTTTGGCCCCAGGGCGGGCGACCAGGGGTAAGAGGCCTGCACCAGACCCAAAACATCACCCACAACGCCCTCAGAGGCAGGGTCAGTCCAGGGGCCGACCACACCACCCTGGAAGGGAAACAGCGGGAAGGCGTTATACACCCACCAGCCAAAGAAAAAGAAGGTTAGTCCTACCAGAGCCAGCGTCATCAAATTTTTGACCATGGTGGCCAAAACATTTTTAGACCGGGCAGCGCCGCCCTCGTAGGCCAAGAACCCTACGTGAATGAGCAACATCAGTACAGAAGCCCAGTAGTAGTAGGACTCTGCCACAAAAGTTGCTAAAAACTCTTGCGATTCAGGAGACATAGATAACTCCTAACTGTCAGTTACGTGGTACAAAAGCAGCCATTTAAACGGAACGACCAATCGACTTGAAGGCAAGCGGGCAAGAGGCGATTAAAAACGCCCCCGTTCTAAAAACTATCGCTGTCAGATTGAGAGAGATTTAACCTGTCTAAAGACAGCCTTAAACTCTAAGTTGAACCGGAACTCTAATTAAAGAGTCGCGCTGTTTTGAGGTCAACTTGTTATGTCAAGAGTGTGCAATGCAAATTAGGTATGAGCTGTAGTCAGCGATACTGAACCCTCGCTGAACGACTGAATTAAGCGCCACAAATTTTCGATTTGTGGCTTGGCCAGGTGTAGTTCTAGGGCCGGCTGACCCTCGATGGGGTGATGCCAGATGAGTACCGGCAGCGCTGAAATTTGGGCTGGCACGGCACAGTGCAGGGGCAGCCCGTGCAGCCGATGGGGAGCCCTGACGGAGGCCTGGGCCAAAAACGAGGGGCAACCCTCATCGGTGCGCGGAATGGTCGAAGACTGGGGTGGCAGCACCACGACATCCATCCAGGTCAGTTGCTTGACCCACAGATTGAGTTGAAGCTCAGCCACAATGCGATCGAGGGGGCCAGGGTAGGTGAGGCGAAAGTTGCGATCGCACAGCCGCAGCACCGCACAGGGCAATCCCTCCAGTTCTGTCTCCATCGACTGAAAGGGCGCTAGATGATCGATCGCCTCGCCAAACAAGGCCCTCGCCGCAACCAAGCCATCGGCCCCCGCCATATCCCAGGGCTGGGTAGTGTTATTCATACCCGCACCCGACTCTTGGTCGGATCAAACGCCGCCAGCGGCCCCACGGTAGCGCTGACTCGGCGCTTGAGGCCATCCAGTAGACCCACCTCCACCGCCGTCCCCGCCTCGGCAAATTCAGGGACGACCTGGGCCATAGCGATACTGGCGTTGAGGATGGATGAAAATGTGGCGCTGGTGATCTGACCCACTCGCCACCGTTCCCCTGCGGCGAAAATGGGCTGGCCATGGGTCGCCACCTCTGGCCCCTCCAGCACTAGCCCCACCGCCACCCTGGGGGGATGGCGACGGATGGCTTCCAGTGCCGCTTTGCCGACGAAGTCGGGCTTTTTCATTGCTACAGCCCAGCCGATGCCCGCTTGGTAAGGCGAGATCAATTCGTCAAACTCGTGGCCCAGGGCCAGCAATCCGGCTTCGATGCGGGCGCGATCGAGCGCTTTCATGCCCAAGGGCAGCATTCGCTCTGGTTTACCCGCAGCCATGAGAGCATCCCACAGCGCCGCGCCGTCTTGGGGCTGCACAAACAGCTCGTAGCCCAGTTCTCCGGTGTAGCCGGTGCGAGATATCAGCACGGGGATGTTGTGGAGGCGAGTTTCCACAAACTGGAAATAGCCCAGGGCGGTGACCTCGGGTACTAGGCTTTGCAGAATGTCGCGGGAGCGGGGGCCTTGAAGGGCGAGGTTGTGAAGAGTCACCGCCTCTACCGTGACGGCGTAGCCCTTGGCCAGGGCCAGCTTTCGCAGCCAGTCGCCATCGGTGTCGCAGTTGCCGACGTAGCGGTAATGGGTGGGGCTAAAGCAAAACACAATGCCGTCATCGACAATGCCGCCGTGGGGGTTGAGCAAGCAGCCGTAGGCTCCCTGCCCAGGGGCGACTTTTTCTAAGTTGCGAGAAAAGGCGTACTGCAACAGGGCAAAGGCATCGGTGCCGCGAATCTCAAACTTGCGTAGGGCTGAGAGATCCATCAAAGCCGCCCGCTGGCGCAGCGCCCAATATTCTGCCTGGTCGCCCTGGTGGGCAAAGGTTTGGGGCACCCAAAAGCCGTTGTACTCGGCCAAATCATCGGTGAGCTGGCGAATGCTGGGGGTGAAGGCGCTGTCTTGGGTCATGCGCAGGGGTAAATCTGCCGCCACCCGTCGCCCCATCCCGCGCGCAAAGGTTTGCCCTGCCGCGTAGATGCGCACGTGAATTGGCGTGGGCTGCCAGCCATTCGCGGGGTCAATGTCGTCGGGGCAGGCGGAACTGGCGCAGAGCAAATCTTGGTGGGCCAGCAGCAGCACGTAGTCGCCGGGGCGAGAGAGGGGTTCTGCGAAGGCGATCGCACCGTGGCAATCGACACTGGTGTTATAGAAGAAGTTGAGCGCGGGCCAGCCGGGGCGCGGCGCAATGCCGTAGGGAGCCAGCACCCGGTTGAAGTTGTCGCTGCAGCTGGGGTGGCCAGGATAGCCCGAGTCTTCGTAGTAGCGGGCGGTGCAGGCGAGCAAAAAGCTGTCGTGGCGACCGCAGGTGTCTTGCACTACCTCCGTCAGCGGCTGCATCGATTGGGAGAAGAGTTTGCTGGGCAGTCCCGCCTGGGGAACGGCCAATCCGGTGAGGGTGCGAGTAACCGTGGCATCTAGCGGGTCGCTGTATTGCTCGCCGCCAAAGGCCAGAAAATCGGAGCATTGAGAGCCCGCCACGTCGATGACTTGGATGAACTGGCCAGCGGTGACGGTGTAGGCGATGGCCCCCCAGGGCCGGTCTTTGACCATCGCATCTCCGGGCGCAATGCGATACTCGGCCACCACGTCGCCTAAAGGCGGCGGAATATCGGTGAACTGGGCGGTGGGGGGAATGGATAATGCAGTTGTCATAACAAGATTGCACCAGAGGCGCTGGCTCGCCGCAGTGGTGCAGACTACCGAACTGGGGAATACCGCTTGGCCAAGATTGGCCAGCCTGTTTTGGCTACACTTGAGCCATACACCGTGCCAGCGCTAGGCAAAGCCGCCATGACCCTCTACAACAGCGATTTCTACGCCTGGACTCAGACCCAAGCCAAGACTCTCAAGGCGGGCATTTGGGATGCACTGGATGTGGAAAACCTGGTGGAGGAGATCGAAACCTTGGGACGGCAAGAACGACAGGAGCTACAGAACCGCCTTGGCATTCTCCTTGGGCATCTGCTGAAGTGGCAATACCAGCCGGAGAACCGCAGCAATAGTTGGCGATCGACCCTGCGAGAACAGCGCCGCCGCATTGACCAGCTTTTGGCAGACAGCCCTAGTCTCAAGCCGTTTTTGCCAGAGGCTATAGCCCGCGCCTATCAGGATGGACTTGACTTGGCTGTGCGAGAGACCGGGCTTGGCTATGACGCGTTCCCAGAGGATTGTCCTTACTTGTTTACGCAGGTGCTTGCCCCAGACTTTTTGCCTTAGGCATTCAGGCTGTCAACGCCTATCGCTGAAACTCAACTGAAAGAATTTAACGCTAAGGGATTGCAGGGCGATCGCATCCCATAACCACCCCCTGCAATAGCAATGCCGCTCAGCGCCATGCTAAAACCACTCGATGACATGGCAATGCAGGGCCGTAACAAGCTAAATCCACGCCGTGACATCACAATGCAGTGAATGGATCTAGCGTTGCCGCTATGTATCTAGCGAAACCGCCCGCTGCAATGGCATTACCATAGGGGCTAGCCCTGTTTCGGCTCCGGCAATGCCTAGCGACTTCGAGATTCTGCGCAGCATTTACAACGCCTTCGACCCCTTCGAGCCGCTGCCCGCAGGCGACCCGGTGTATGTCAATTGCAGCGCGGTGCGGGGCGAGGAGAATATTTTGGTGGATGTGGGGCGGCAGATTACCTACAGCGATCGCATCACCCACCAGCTTTACACCGGCCATCGCGGCGCAGGCAAATCGACCGAACTGCTGCGGCTCAAGGATGCCCTAGAGAAAGATGGCTATCGCGTCGTCTACTTTGCCGCCGAAGAGGCCGACATTGACCCCGAAGACGCCCAATACACCGATATTCTGCTGGCCTGCACCCGCAATCTGCTGAAAGATTTGCAAGGCAACCAAAAGCCCATTCAACAGTGGCTTCAGTCGCGTAAAACCGAGCTGGTCGATGCCATGCAGAGTGAGGTCGGCTTTGACAGCATTAATGCCGAGGTGCCCTTTAGCAAGCTCACCACCACGCTCAAGGTCAGCCCCACGGCTCGCGCCCAAATTCGCAAAATTGTGGAGCCGCACACGCCCTCGCTGATTGAGGCGCTGAATACGTTTATTGCCGAGGCCATGGCCCAAACGCCCCAGCAAACCACCCACAAGCTGGTGCTGATTGTCGATAGCCTCGATCGCATTCCGCCCATTTTGCGAGAAAACGAACCCAGCAACCACGAGCAAATCTTTGTCGATCGCAGCGAACAGCTCAAGCTGCTGAACTGCCACGTGATCTACACCGTGCCTATTTCGCTAGTGTATTCGGGCCGTGCCCCCGACCTGCGCGACATCTACGATGCCGAAATTCAGGTGTTGCCGATGGTGATGGTGCGCGACCAAGCGGGCCAGGTGTGTGAACCGGGGCTAGCGATTATGCGCGAGCTGGTGCGTCAGCGGGTGTTCCATGCCCCAGGGGTAAGTGCTGACGCGCAACTGGTGGGCGATATCTTTGACGAGGCCGAAACCCTCAACCAGCTTTGCCTGATGAGCGGCGGCCACATGCGCAACCTGATGCTGATGGCTCAGGAGGCGATTAAGCAGACCACTGCGCTGCCCATCGGCAAAAAGGCGGTGCGGTTGGCGATTACCAAGGCCCGTAACACCTACCGCAATGCGGTGTACGACAACCAGTGGGGGCTGCTGGCCAAGGTGTGGCACACCAAGGAGATTTTGAACGACGAAGCCCACCGCGACCTGCTGTTTAACCGCTGCATTTTGGAGTATCGCTATATCGACGGCACTGGCGAGATCGTCTGCTGGCGCGATGTTCACCCCCTGCTGCGCAGCGTGAAGGAGTTTCAGTCGGCATTAGATAAACTAGAAGCATAAGTAGGGTGGGCATTGCCCACCAACGTCTCGTTGGTGCCATGCATCTCAGTGCCAGTCATCATGGGGGGCGTCATCGCTATTCGATGAACCGCAGGAATCCTGGTAAGGCTGCACATGTTAATGGTGGGCAGTGCCCACCCTACGCTTTCGATAAAGTAGCGCTCTATGGCGAAACCTGAGCTAACCGAATGGGATGAAGACCTCACCGCTTCGGCGGAGGAGGAATATGAGGCGCTGGTGCGGGCTATTCGCTGGGCGCAGGGGTTTGGCCTGCTGTTTGTGCAGTGCTCGCCCGCCCAGGGCGAGGAACTGATCGCCCGCGTGCGGGACGACGTTACCGACAAAACTATAGATGTGCTGCGCCTAGAGGGCGAAGTTGACGACCTCTACGAAACGGTTGCCGCGCTGCATGAGATAGATAAGACCAATGTGCTGTTTGTCACCGGGCTTGAGAAGTCGCTGGTGCCCTACATTAAACCGGGCTACGGCAGCGAAGGCGACTACTACGCCAAAGACACCGTGCCGAAGATTCTTGGCAAGCTGAATTTGCAGCGCGAGAAGTTTCGCGAAACGCTAAAGCTGTGCTTTGTGTTCTTGGTGCCGCCCTACGCGATGAAATACCTGATTCGCCGCGCGGCAGATTTCTTTGACTGGCGATCGGGCGTGTGGGAATTTGTGGCACCTCAAGAGGAGTTACAGCATGAGTCTCAGCGTCTATTACAAGACAGTGAAATTGAAAAATACTGGAGTTTGACGCCTCAGCAACGGCGCGAGCGCTTTTGGGGAATTGAAGACCTACTTACAGAACGTGGTTGTGCTGACGAAGAACAAAGTAGATTACGGCGAGAGCAGGGAAGGCTCTTAAGTGCTGACCAAGACTTTATTTCTGCTATTGCTTATTATGATGCTGCGCTAGCGCTCATACTTGATGATCATAAAGCGTTCTACAACAAAGGAAACGCATTGTTTAACTTGGATCGCTACGAAGATGCGGTTGCTAGCTACGACGCTGCCTTAGCCATTAAACCCGAAAAGCATAACGCGCTTACAGCTAAGGGGGTAGCGCTAGTTAACCTAGGACGCCATCAAGATGCGATCGTTAACTACGATGCAGCCCTAGCTATTAAACCTGACTACTATCATGCACTATTTAATAAAGGGGTTGCGCTGGGTATTTTAGGCCGCTATGAGGAGGCAATTGCTAACTATGATTCTGCTCTAGTGATTAAACCCGAAGATTACAGAGCACTGAACCTCAAAGGAATTTCGCTGTTCAAGTTAGGCCGCTATGAGGAGGCAATTATTTGCCATGACACTGCCTTGTCGATCAAATCTGATGATCATGATGCATTCAGCTTTAAAGGAATAGTATTGGATGAGATAGGTCGCTACGAGGAGGCGACGACTTGCTACGATGCGGCTTTAGCGATCAAACCCGACAAGCAAGAAGTGCTTAATCTAAAAGGGACGGTATTGGATGAATTAGGTCGCCACGAGGAGGCTATTACTAGCTATGACGCCGCTCTAGCGATCAACCCTGACAATCATGGTGTACTCCATAACAAAGGGGTTGCGCTAGAGAGTGTGGGCCGCTATGAGGAGGCAATAGCTTGCTATAATGCCGCCCTCGCAATCAAACCCAACTACCACCAAGCGCTCAACAATAAAGGGAATGCGCTGCGTAACTTAGGCTGCTACGAGGAAGCACTCGCTTGCTATGACGCCACTTTAGCGATCAAGCCCAATGATCACCAAGCACTCAACAACAAAGGGATAGCACTGCATAACTTGGGTTGCAATCTACAAAAAGAGGGCCATGAAGAGGAGGCGTTAGCAAAGCTATCCGAAGAAATCGCCTGTTATGATGCCGCTTTAGCAATTAAGCCTGACTACCAACTTGCAATAGATAATAAGCAAGAAGCACTGCAAAAGCTGGCAGATGCTACTCACTAAGAGGATAAAGTATGGCAACATCTATAACCGAAGAGGTGTAATGCGAATGGAATCTACAAACATCTTAGACTCACAGACTTTAAAGGCGTTAATCAAAGAAAGTCTACGAGAAGTCTTGCGCGAAGAGCGTATGAATCTGTGCCAGCTTCTGATGCCCTTTGTCAGCGATGACGAGCAAGCTGAGATTGAAGCCTCCCTTGGTTCCCCCGATGACTACAACGAAGACGAATTCATTGATCTAACCAATTGGGTGCGGCATGGAGGTTCAATTTAGCAAGCGCGCTGTCAGGTTTCTCAAAAAACAAGATGCCAAGACCGCCGACCGAATCCGGCAAAAAATCCTTCAGCTTCAGTCTATGCTCGAAGTCGAAGGGGTTATCCCCTTCAATGAGCTAGATGTCAAAAAGCTCAAAGGGCAATGGGAAGGTTATTTTCGACTGCGGATTGGTCAGATCCGCGTAATTTTTACAGTGGTTGCGGGCGAAATTGAAGTGCTGCTGATTTACGACATTGATGTTAGAGGCAGCGTATACGAGTAATCAGCCGTTTGTAACCTGGGCAAGGCACAACGCACCTATCACCAGCGAATCTAAGCTTAATAAGCATAGGCAATCGCTCTTCATCCAAAAAATTTTGCGATGATCGCGCGATCGCCTTATGAAGCGGGCATCTTATGCTTACGGCAGGTTGAAACCTGCTGTGCATTCGCCAAGCTTTCTACTATTCCTAACTCTTAAACAGGAGTGCATCATGCCCATTGCTGACACTAGCCGCCGCCTGCGGCCCGCCATTCTCGACAAAGATATCGACTCCCTCCACGGTCTTGGCACCATTCCCACCTACAGCACCGTGCGTGCCGAAGCCACCGCCGACGCCCTACAGCTCGCCCACGACCAAATGCGCATTCGCCAGCAGGCCGAAACCGAAAAGCTCGCGATCGCCAAAGCCGCCACCGACGCCGCCCGCCTCGCCGAGTGGGAATTCCACAACGCCGTGCTGGCCATGAAAGAGTGCGTGCGCGGCCAGTTTGGCTCCGACAGCAACGAAGCCCAGGCGATCGGCTTTAAGAAAAAGTCTGAGCGCAAACGCCCCAAGCGCCAGGCCGCCTAACCACAACCTTCCCCCTCAAGTTCGACCGCCCGCAGAAGTACTTCTGCGGGCGGTTTTTGTAGGCGTTCTAGGGCTACGGTTCCGGCATCTGCCAGTTGGGGTTGACCAAGCTAGTCATCACATGGTCTTGCCACTGGCCGTTGATGAATAGGTAGTCGCGGGCAATGCCCTCGATCTGAAAGCCTAGCCGCTTGAGCACGTTGGCGCTGCGGTGGTTGTGGGGCATATAGTTGGCCACCACCCGATGCAGATTCAGATCGTCAAAGGCGTAGGCAACGATCGCATTGCCTGCCTCGGTCATGTAGCCCTGGCCCTGGTGCTCGGCAGAGAGGCCATAGCCCAAGGTAGCCCCCTGAAACGCCCCGCGAATGATGGTGTTGAGGTTGATGGTGCCCACAACCTGGCCCGGCTCAGCTCGCGAAAAGAGAAACAGCTTCACCGCCTGACCCGCGTAGAAATCGTTGCGGCGGGCATTCAACACATTTTGCCAAAAGTCTGGAGTGTAAAAGTCGGCGGGTCGCTGCGGTTCAAAGGGTTGCAGATAGTCGCTGTTGTCGTGGTAGTAGCGCAAAATTGCGGCAATGTCGCTAGGTTTGCCAAGGCGTAGCCGCAGCCGTGGGGTGTTGAGCGTGGGCTCTTGCGTGATCATCGTCGCCCAGAGTAGTGGCCCACCGAGGTTTGAGCTAAGCAATGGAGCGCCATCCTGCGGTGAGGGGAGCATTGCTATGGTGCCATAGGTGGGGGTGAGGGGGATGGGGGAGGTGGGGAGATGAGGGGGTGAAGAAGGTGGGTTGGGTGGGTAGATGGGTGGGTGGACAAGGGGGAAGGCTTGAGTTCTGGGAGAGGGGCGGGCGGGCTTTTTCGGTATAGTAGGGGTCTGCAAAATCGAGGATGGAGAGCTATGGCGCGCCTGGCACTGTTGAGCGTATCGGATAAAACCGGGCTGGTAGAGTTGGCCAAAACTTTAGTAGAAGAGTTTGGCTTTGACCTCATCAGCAGCGGCGGTACGGCGAAGGCGATCGCAGGCGCAGGCCTCCCCGTCACCAAAGTTTCTGATTACACCGGCTCGCCAGAAATCCTCGGCGGGCGCGTTAAGACGCTGCACCCCAAAATCCACGGCGGTATTTTGGCGCGGCAAGATTTGCCTGAAGACCAAAAAGATTTGGCCGACAACGGCATTCGCCCGCTGGATCTGGTGGTGGTGAACCTCTACCCCTTTGAGCAGACGATCGCAAAAGCAGACGTGACGATGGCCGATGCGATCGAGAATATCGACATCGGCGGACCAGCGATGCTGCGGGCGGCAGCGAAGAACCACGCCCACCTGACGGTGCTGTGCAGCGCCGAGCAGTATGGGCCATACCTAGAGGCGTTGCGGGCTAGCGATGGCCAAGTGCCGCTAGAGTTTCGCCAGGCCTGCGCGCGGGCGGCCTTTTGGCATACGGCCAGCTACGACCAGGCGATCGCCACCTATCTCACCGCATCCACTAGCGAACCAGACACCCTGCCCCAGCAGTGGGCGATGACGGGTCGCCAGCAGGCGACATTGCGCTACGGCGAGAACCCTCACCAAACGGCGGCCTGGTACCGCACCGGTTCCACTCCCACGGGCTGGGCCGGGGCTGAGCAGCTCCAGGGTAAAGAACTCAGCTACAACAACCTGGTGGATCTGGAGGCGGCGCGGCGGATTATTGCCGAGTTCCCCAGCGATCGCCCCGCCGCCGCCGTGCTCAAGCACACGAATCCTTGCGGCGTGGGGATGGGCGATACGTTAGCTAGTGCCTACCGCCGCGCCTACGATGCCGACGATGTCTCGGCCTTTGGCGGCATTGTGGTGCTGAATCGCCCCATTGATGCCGACACTGCCACGCAGCTCACTGGCACGTTTTTAGAGTGCATTGTGGCACCGGGGTGCGATCGCGCCGCCCAAGACATTCTCGCCAAAAAGCAAAACCTGCGGGTGCTGGTGCTGGAGGATCTGCTAACCGGGCCAAAGCAGGTGGTGAATGCGATCGCAGGCGGCTTCTTGCTCCAAGCGCCCGACACCTACCGCGATGACCCCGCTACCTGGCAGATTGTTACAGAAGCCCAGCCTAGTGAAGCTGAGCTAGCCGAAATGCTTTTCGCCTGGCGGGTGGTCAAGCATGTGAAGTCGAATGCGATCGTCGTCACCCACCAGCAGCAAACCCTCGGCATTGGGGCGGGGCAGATGAACCGCGTTGGCTCCGTCAGCATTGCCCTGGCCCAGGCGGGTGCAAAAGCCCAGGGAGCCGTCCTCGCCAGCGACGGTTTCTTTCCCTTTGACGATTCTGTCCGCACCGCCGCTGCGGCGGGTATTCGTGCCGTGGTGCAGCCTGGTGGCAGCCGCCGCGATGACGACTCCATCAAAGCGGCCAACGAGCTAGGCCTAATCATGGCGATGACCGGCGTGCGGCATTTCTTACATTAGAGGCGCGGGGAATGTCGTTTCTACCGGAGTCCTTTGAGGTGCCAGCGGTGGTGGAGACATCCCGGTTTAGGCTGCGATCGATCACCATCCATGACGCATTCAAGGACTTTGATGCCGTCATGTCGAGTCGCGACCATCTCTGGAACCGCTTTGGTGAAATTTGGGGCTGGCCCCCAGATAACCTGACCATTGAACAGAACATTGTCGATCTGGGCTGGCATCAAAAAGAGTTCCAGCTCAAATCTTCCTTTGACTATGCGGTCATGGGCCTCGATGAAACTCGCCTACTGGGCTGCATCTATATCGACCCGCCATCGCAAGCCGATGTGGATGCCGAAATTTGGTATTGGGCGAGGCAAAGCGAACTGGCCTCAGGCTTAGAATCTGAACTAGAAGCCTTTTTGCTGTCTTGGCTGCGAGAGAACTGGCCGTTTAGCACCATCTGTCTCAATGGCACCACCGTTAAACTTGGTGAGAGCTAGATTCGCAAACCAATCCCCACTGATCAAAAGTAGTTATTCTTCTAAAGTTTCAGGTTTAACCACGGCCCCCTCAGGCACCGGGTCGTAGCCGCCGGGGTGAAAGGGGTGACAGCGGGTAATCCGTCGCACTGCTAGCCAGCTCCCTTTCACCGGGCCAAACCGCTCGATCGCCGTCAGTGCGTACTGCGAACAGGTGGGGTTGAACCGACAGGTGGGCGGAAACAGCGGCGAAATCAGCCGTCGATAGCCGTGAATGAGGAGCAGCAAGACTTGCTTCATAGCTTCATTCTATCGGCTAGCTCACCATGTCTGAATTGGTTGAAAGGTTTGAGGTTTAGCAAGTTAGCGAACCTTTCAATCTTCAAACCTTCAAACCCCCTTCATTTAATAGTCCAACATCAGCGTGTTGTAGTCTTCGGGAGCCTGGCGGCTGTTGCGTTCGGGCAGGTAGACATTGGCGTTGGGGGCGAAGTTCAGACCCTGGGGCCTTGGCGCAGCGGCGGACTGGGTGGGCTGGCGCAGGGTGGTGGCTTTGGCATCTAGCCCTGCAGTTTCATGCTCAATTTCGGCGAGGCGATCGCACAGCTGCTGACGGCGACCGTCAATGTACTCTAGCTCTTGCTCAAGGCGCGTCTTCTCGACGGTGAGCTTGTACATATCTAGATATTGCGCAGCCTCGGTAGCCGGGCGCGGCATCGTGCTGATCTTAGGAAAACTTCTGCGGGGTGCGCGTTTGATGCTCATAGACGGTTCCGGGGGCTGACCTAGAGTTCACCTCGCTAGCTTGCCCGCCTACGCTGAGGAATTCCCAGCGGCGCACAATTCGTAGTAATCAGGCTTCGGCCAGCACGCGAGCCACGGTATAGGCCACCTCTAACCCCACATTGTCGCCGTCTCGGTTGGTGGCAGCGGCGATCGTGGTGGAGCGACCCGCCAGCGCCGAGAAGTGAAAGGCGGCGATCGAATAGCCTGGCCCACCACCGTTGTGCCCTGCAACCCTGCCGTAGGGCGAATCAGTATCCATAAACAGCCCTAGCCCGCAGCCCACATTCGTTAGCGGTGGGTATGGCCCCAGGCTGTGAACCGGCTGAGCCATCTGCTCAACCAGCGAACAGTCGAGAATTCGCCCAGTCATCAGGGCATCTATCATCATGGCCAACTCTGCTGCCGTCGATACCACCACTCCGTGGGAGACCCAGCCGGGATGGTAGTGCTGCGACATATCCTGGAGCCCCTCGCCAAATATAGCGGTGTAGCCTGGCATCAGCCCCGTGACATCCGATAGGGATGTTGCAACGAAGGTGTGCTTCAGTCCCAGGGGAGCAAAGAACAGCTCGTCTAAGTAGTCCTGCATCGATTGCCCAGTAACGTTCTCCACCAGGGTTTTGAGCGCTAGATAGCCAATGTTGGAGTACGACCAGCTTTGGCCAGGGGTGAACAACAATCCCCGATCGCGGGCCACTTCGAGAAATGCCTGCGGTGACCAGGGAGCGCTGGGCGTCGCTTTGACGGCGTCGCTGTAAGCCGGTAGCCCGCCGTAGTCGGGCAAGCCGCTGGTATGACTAAGAATCTGGCGCAGGGTGATGGGCGCTGCGATCGCGAAATCGGGCCAATAGTGCTGAATTGGGGCATCTAACTCAAGCTGTCCTCGCTTGACCAGCTTGAGCACCGCCGCAGCAATGAGGGATTTTGTGACGCTGTAGATGTAGAAGTGGGCATCCATTGCGAGAGGCTGGACTCGGCCGCGATCGCGGTAGCCTACCGCAATTTGGAGAATGGGCTGACCGGCGACGCAAACTGAGAGCGTAGCCCCTGGCATGTGGGCCCGATCGAGGGTCTGTTTGACCGCTAGGTTGACGCGGTCGTGAAGGCTGACATCCATTTAAAGCTCGATGTTTTGACAAATAGTGTGAATGATTTGCCGCAGCCAGAGATTGGCGGCGTCGCGATCGCAGAGTTTGCTCCAGGCCATCGATACAGACCAAGATGACAGGTCAAGGGGAATCTCGAAGGCCTGCACTGAGTAATGGCTGACAAAATGCTGCTGCAAACAGGATGGAATGGCGGTGAGCAAGTCGGAATTTGCGATCGCCGTTGGCATTGTAAACCAGTAGGGAATGGTGAGGGCAATGCGCCGCTGTAGCCCCCGCTGAGCTAAGGCCTGGTCAACAATGCCCGTCGCATCTCGTCGCAATGTAAACAGCGCGTGGGGAAAGGCCACAAAATTTTCTAAACTGATTTTGCCATTTTCTATAGCAGGGTGCCCCGTGCGACAGATGCCGACAAAGTTCTCGTTCAACAAAGTTGCTTGATGAATATGGCTGGGCAACATGTCAAACGTGCCCAGCGCTAAGTCAACAATGCCATCTTCTATCAGTTCGACAAAAGACTGCTTTTCTACAGTGATTAATCGCAGGTCAATCTGCGGAGCTTGATCGCTAAAAAGCGCCAGCATTTTTGGCAAAATTAGGCTAGCAAAATAGTCGGATGTCGCTAGGGTAAACACCTGTTGAGAGTGGGCTGGGTCAAAGGTTTGCCGGTCTGTGAGGACAGTTCTTACAGTATTGAGCGCAGCCATAACTTGGGGGGCGATCGCATCGGCCTTAGCCGTCGGTCGCATGTCTCGACCGACGCGCACAAATAGATCGTCGGCAAACAGCGATCGCAGCCTGCCCAAAGTTGCACTCATGGCGGGCTGCCCTACATGGAGGCGCTGGGCCGCCGCCGTTACGCTGCGCTCGGCATACAGAGCCTCAAAGGCCACTAGCAGATTGAGGTCTATGGTGCTCAGGTCTATCATTTTTGTCGATAAATAATATCTTAGTTATCGATTTGATTTATTCTATTCCGACCTTTATGGTGGTGGTTAAGCCGTAAAGAAACACATTATGACTGACCTAGAGACTCAAAATTTAGCGATCGCCCACAGGTTTGTCGAGCAATTTTTGGGCAAAGGCAACATTAGCCTGGCGGCAGAACTGTTAGATGAAAATGTCCAGATTATCACCGGGTTAAAGCCCAGCGGCCCCATTGAGGGTATAGAGGAATACAAACAGGTGTTTTCTAGCTTCTATGATGCCTTTCCTGACGTAGAGCCGCTGGTTATTCAGGACAGTTTTGCCGCAGGCGATCGCGTTGTTGTGCGCTTTAAGTCATTTCAGCGCCACGAAAAAGATTATTTTGGGATACCAAAGAGCGATCGCATCATCACCTTTCACGAAACCCACGTCATGCGCTTTGCCAATGGCAAGATTGTAGAAAATATCGTCAGCGCCACAAACTTAGAGTTTGAGATGCTGATGGCTCCGGTGCTGACTCCCTTAATTCTTGTGTAATGTGATGGCCCCACCCGATATCTATGCTGACGCGCCAGTTGAGCTGGTTCCGGCTCAATCCTTGGTTACATTCCCAGTGAATACGTTTTTAGAGAACCTTGCGATCGCCCCCAATGGTTATATCTTTGTCACTAGCCACGAAGCTGGCGAAATTTATAAGCTAGACGCCCAGCAAACCCTCAGTCTCTACGCCAGCATTGACGGTAAAGTCAGCGGCATTGCCATCACTGGAGAAGACCGGTTTTTAATTAACGGCTGGACGGCAGAGGGCGTTCCCTTTGTGGCCACCCTATTCCAGGGGAAGGTTGATTCATTACACCTCATCCCCGACGGTGCATTTCTTAACGGCATCACGCCCATTGACCCACAGCATTACCTCATGGCCGACTCCTACCGAGGGGCGATCTGGCGCTTTGATCTAGAAACTCAGGCCGCCGATATTTGGCTAGAACATCCATTACTTGCCCGCAATGATGTTACCGATCCTTTCCCTGCCGTCAATGGATTGAAGCGATTTGGGGATTTTCTCTACGTATCTAACACCCAGCAAAAGCTGCTGCTGCGCATTCCCTTAGGCGAGGGGCTCACCGCCCAGGAACCCGAGGTGTTTGTCTCAGGCACCAACATCGACGATTTTGCCTTTGATACTGATGGCAACCTCTACGGAGCCACCCACGTGTACAACAGCGTGGTGCGAATCGATCCTCAGGGGCATACAACGATCATCGCCCAGGCTGAGCAGGGGATGACGGGCTGCACCGCCGTGGCGTTTTACGGCCCCGATCTCTACGTCGTCAACAACGGCGGCATGTTTTTGCCGCCGCCAGGAGGGGTAGAGCCCGCCCAAATTGTGCGGCTGGCGGTGGGCGCGATCGGCGCACCCCTATAGGAGGTCACGCCATGGCCAATGATCCCCCCGTGACGGTGGATGTGATGCAGCACGTCAGACCCGGCAAAGAATGGGAGTTTGAAGTTCTGCTCGAGAAAATTATCGGCACCGCCAGCACCTTTACTGGGTATTTGGGTTCCTCGGTCTTTCGGCCCAACGAGCAAGAACCCTCTGAGTACCGGGTCATCTTTAAGTTTGATCGTTTGGAGAATTTGAAGCATTGGGAAAATTCTGCCGCTCGCCAAAAGTACCTCACCCAAGCTAAAGAACTCACCGTTGACGAAGGCACATTTTCTATCATTACCGGGCTAGAAACCTGGTTTACGCTGCCCGGCAAGCCTGGGATGAAGCCCCCAGCCCGATACAAAATGGTGCTGGTGTCTGGACTGGCAATTTTTGCGATCAACCAGGTTTTAGCGCTGCTGCCAGGGGCTTGGCTGGGGCTACTGCCGCCGCTAATGCAGTTGCTCATTTTGATTTTGATTACCACTACCTTAATGACGTATGTGGTCATGCCCCGATTGACAAAATTATTGGCTGGGTGGCTGTATCCAAACCATTAGGTGATTGCTCGAAAACGACTTGATTAAATGGTGGGCGGTGCTCACTTTACAGGCATTCCAATTCTCAACTTCATCTAAGCAAGGACAATTTGTATGGCAGACGTTTGTGTGATTGTGGGCATGGGCGAAGGAAATGGTATGGCGATCGCCCGCAGATTTGCCAGTGAAGGCTTCACCATTGCTATGGTGGCCCGCAACGAAGACAAGCTCAAGGGCTACCAATCGACCTTGCAGACAGAGGGGATCATCTCCCACTATTACTTGGCCGATGCCGGGGATGAGGCCGCGCTAACAGCAGCGTTCGAGGCTATTCAAACCCAGTTGGGCACACCCGGCGTGCTGATCTACAACGCCGCCGTGCCGCGCATGGAGAGCGTATTGCAGACCAGCTACGACACTCTGGTGAATGACTTTAAGGCGAATGTTGCGGGGGCGATCGCCTGCGTTCAATCCATCCTTCCCGCCATGCAGGCCGAGCAAAAAGGCACGCTGCTATTTACGGGTGGCGGGTTTGCCCTCTACCCTGACCCTAACTTTGTCTCTCTTTCTTTAGGCAAAGCAGGAATTCGGGTGCTAGCCAGTACGCTCCACGCTGCCCTAAAGGATTCGCCGATTAAAGTCGGTACTGTCACTATCTGCGGCACGGTTAATGGCGATGACCCCAAGTACAGCAGTGCCCTGATCGCCGAAGAATACTGGAAGCTCCACATCGCCGAAAATGGAGAGTACGAGGTTCTTTACTAATTCAGTCCAATGGATCAAAATCCTAAAACTGTTGTCGTCATCGGGGCTAGTCGGGGCATCGGAGCAGCAGTTGCCCAACACTTTGTTAGCCATGACCACCAGGTATGGTCAGTTTCTAGGAGCCCCGCTGTGGCTGGCCACTGGATACAGGCCGATATTTCAGAACCGGCGGGTATTCAGGCAATCGCTAGCGCTCTCGGAGATACTCCTATAGATGCCCTGTTGTTTATGGGAGGGGTGTGGGAAGCGAGCGCGTTTACTGATGCCTATGACTTTCTATCCAGTTCTGATGCCGAAACCCGTTTTGTGATCAGCGTCAACACGATTGCACCGATAGAGATCACGCGATCGCTTGCCGCTAACCTCTCCCAGACCACCAACCCCAGAGCCATCTACATCGGTGCTCTCTCTGGCCTGGAGAACTGCCCTTCTGCAGAAGTAGCTAACACCGCCTCTAAGTTTGGTCTTCGGGGCGCGGTGCAGGCCCTGCGGCTGGCATTGGGTAACCAAAATATCGGCTTCACTGTCATCAACCCCGGCAACATAGCCACGGAGGAAGTTCTGCTCGACATTGAGGAAGGTCGGTTCGGCCCGCAGATGCCCATTCCCATCACGGTCATTACCACCGCCATCGACTGGCTGCTGAACCTGCCGCCCAGCGTCGATGTACCGGAGTTAAATCTGTGGCAGCGATCGCAAGCGTTCTAAACCAGCCTAAAGCTGGCCGAAGCCCTTCTTTTTCTTCTGACTTTTCTGCTTTTTGTTGCTGGGGGGGCGAAAACCTTGCTGGGGTCCGCCGCCCATGCCCGGTAGCCCCGGCATGCCGCCGCCCATACCGGGCATACCGCCACCCATACCCGGCATACCACCCATGCCGGGGAAGCCGCCGCCCCGACCCATCTGCTGCATCATGGTGCGCATTTTGGTGAAGTCGCTGACCAGCTTGCCCACGTCTTTTTCTTGATGGCCCGAGCCTTTGGCAATGCGGCGGCGGCGGCTGGGGGAGCTAGAGAGCAAGTTGGGCTGCTTGCGCTCCTGGGTGGTCATGGAGTTGATCATGGCTTCGCAGCGTTTGAGCTGGGCCTCGCCCTGTTCCAGCATGTCTCCGGTAATTTGCTTACCCATGCCGGGGATCAGCTTCATGATGCCGCCCAGGGAGCCCATGCTCTTCATAAAGCGCATCTGCTTGAGAAAGTCGTCGAAGTCAAACTCGGCTTCGAGAATTTTCTGCGTCAGCTTTTCTGCGTCGGCAATATCGACGGCTTCCTGGGCTTTTTCGACCAGGGTGAGTACGTCGCCCATGCCCAAGATGCGAGAGGCCATGCGATCGGGGTAGAAGGGCTGTAGCGCCTCTACCTTTTCGCCCACGCCGATGAACTTGATTGGCTGGCCTGAGATCTGTCGCACCGACAGAGCTGCCCCACCGCGGGCATCGCCATCCATTTTGGTGAGAATGGCCCCGGTAATGCCGATCTGGTCGTGGAAGGTGCGGGTGAGGTTGGCGGCCTCCTGGCCGGTCATGGCATCGACCACCAGCAGCACTTCGTCGGGGTCAATGGCGGTTTTGATGTCGGCCAGCTCGGCCATCATTTTGGGGTCGATCTGCAAACGGCCTGCCGTATCGACAATTACCGTGTCAACGCCGTCAGCCTTAGCTTTCTCGATGCCCTGGCGGGCAATCTCCACCGGGTTGGCGTCGGTGCCCAGCTCAAACACGGGCACGTCGATCTGCTTGCCGAGGGTGACTAGCTGATCGATCGCTGCCGGGCGGTACACGTCGGTGGCCACTAGCAGGGTGCTGCGGTTTTCTTTGCGCAGGTGCAGGGCCAGCTTGGCGGTGGCGGTGGTTTTACCTGTTCCTTGCAGGCCCGCCATCAGCACCACGGTGGGTTTGGTCGGCGAATCGGCTAGGGGTGCGTTGGTGTCGCCCATGAGCCGGATGAGTTCGTCGTTCACCACTTTGATGAACTGCTGATCGGGGCTGATGCCCTTGACCACCTCAATGCCCAGGGCGTTTTCTTTCACCTGGGCGATAAAGTCTTTGATCACCTGGAGGTTGACGTCGGCCTCTAGCAGGGCGCGGCGCACCTCACGCAGGGCGCTGTCGATATTCGACTCGCTGATTTTGTCCTGGCCACGTAGGCTTTTCCAGGCAGATTCGAGGCGATCGGAGAGGGCTTCAAACATGGCGCAGCGGGGGACTATCTTCGGACAGGATTTCTATTCTAAGGGTTGACGGTCCGGGGAGGGGTATGGAGAGAGCCGACCGGTCTAAGAATGCGAACACCACTGGGCACTTGGGGCCTCTATCTGGAGACTGAGAGGCTGGGCCAGCACAAGTGGGTATGCTTGAGGTCAGGGTTTAGCTTTGGCCATAGCGCTGAGGCACAGAATTGTATCCAGGGTGCATCGAGCAGGGGGCGGTTAATCGCATCTCTGCAAAGTCTCTGGATTCCGCAAAGATTTTAATACTTGATTCGGAATTCCATGGGGTTGCCTTGTAAACGTTGTTGAAGGGTGGACCAAACGCAACTATGGCTAACGAATCGTCTCGCTGTATGGATACAGACCAGAGTTCTGGTGCTGGGGCTATGCCTATGGTAGACCTGGGCTATGCCCTGGGCAGTCTGGGGGGCAGTGCTCAAGCTCCAGTCGCAAGCCTTGGCCAGGAACCTGAAGAACTGCCGACGCGCCCGTTGCTGCCCTGGCTGGAGCTGATTCAGCACTATAGCCATCTGGTGATGGCGGTGGTCGATGTAGCCACCGAAATTAGCGCCCCGACCCAGGCCCATCCGGTGCTGTTTGCCAACCAATATTTTTGCCGCCTGACGGGCATTCAACCCGAGGGGGGCCACCTCGACCTCAGCTTTTTTGATCGCCTCGCGGCGGCAGACCAAAAGGCGCTGCGGGAGCGGTTTCGACGACATTTTTTGAGTGCTGTGCTGGGCCATGCCTACGGGGCCGCCGATTTAGTGTCGCAGCGGCTGCTCCACGAGCCGCTTGTGGTGTCGCTGGACGACTCACAAACGGGGCAGGGGCGCAAAATTGAGCTGCGCCTGCGTACCGCTGAGGGGGGCTTGCAGGTGACGGCGATCGCCCCATCTCTCCAGGCTGCCCTGGCCGACTGTTGGGCCACGGCCCCGAGCCGCGAGCAGGTAGCCACCCAGCTGTTGAGCAAAGACCCCGCCTTTAGACACCTGCTGACGGCCCTCAAGCCGGGCCAATACACCGCCAGCGGCCAGATTTTAATCGAGGGCATCGACGTGACCGAGCGCGAGACCTCGAAGGCGCTGATTGAGCTGCTGGTGGGCCATGAGTCGGTGTTGGGCACCCGCCGCTTTGAGCAGGCCAACGGGCTGATGAAGCAGCTGTTTAGCGCTGACGAGAGCTTTTTGCTGAGCGCCGAAAATAACCGGGCTCAGCTGTTTAGCAGCCTCGACCAGGCCGACTGGCACACCGAGACCTACGCCGTGGAAGATCTGCAGGGATCGTCTTTTTTGCGGGCCACCGAGCGGCAACAGGTGGTCAACGTGCCCGACCTCAGCCTCGACTGCGCCACCCAGTGCGAGCGCGATATGCTCGACCAGGGGATGCGATCGCTCCTGCTGATTCCGCTGGTAATGCGGACGGTGTTGGGCGACAGCAAGGCCCAGATGGTGGGGTTGGTGGGGTTGGCTAGCTCTAAGCCCTACGCCTTTGACCAGGCCGATCGCAGCCGGGCGACAACGCTGATTCCGGCGCTGACGACGGCCATGCGCCACAGCGTGCAGGATCGCTTTACCAACATTCACCCCTCAGTGCGGTGGCGGTTTGAGCAGGAGGCCGAGCGCCTCAGCCTGGGTTTACCCCCGGCCCCGATTGTCTTTGAAAGCGTCTACCCGCTCTACGGCATCTCCGATATTCGCGGCTCGTCTGACGAGCGCAACCGGGCGATTCAGCAGGATTTGCTGACCCAGTTTCGCCTAGCGCTGGCGGTGGTGGAAGCGGCAGGCCGCGCTGTGAGCAATGCCCTGGTGGGGCAGCTGGCCCTCGATCTAGCCGATCACATTGCGGTGCTCAAGAGCGGGGTGACGGTCGATTCTGAGGTGACGCTGCTGCGCTACCTGCAAGGGGAAGTGGAGGGGCATTTTGCCTACTTTGCCCAGCACAGCCCCGAGGCCGACGCGGCGATCGCCCAGTACAAAGCCGCTATAGACGCCGACCACGGCTGTGTCTACACCGCCCGCGCCCTGTACGACGAAACCATTGGCCACATCAACGGGCTGCTGCGCGATACCTGGAACCAGTGGCAGCAGTCGATGCAAGCGATTACTCCCCATTATTGCGATTTGGAGGCCACCGACGGCATTGACCACATGATCTACGCCGGTCAGGCCATTGATCAGAGCTTCACCGAGTTTCAGCTCAAGTCGCTGCGCTACGAACAGCTTCGGGCGGTGTGCGACTGCGCCCGCAAGGGGTTTTCGCTCAAGGCCACCTACGACACCGACATGACCATCACCCACCTGGTGCTGGTGCAGGGCTATACGGTGGATATCTGCCACGATGAATCGACCGAGCGCCTGTTCGACGTGCGGGGCACCCGCGACACCCGCTACGAAATTGTCAAAAAGCGGATTGACAAGGCCTGTGATGCCGAAAAGGGCGATCGCATTACCCAACCCGGCATGCTGACGGTGGTCTACTCTACCGGCGAAGAGTGGCAGGAGTACGAGCGCTACCTGCGCTACCTGCACCGCGAAGGCATTGTGGCGAGTGATATCGAGCAGGGCACGGTCGAACCGCTCCAGGGCGTCAACGGCCTCAAGTTTGCTCGGGTCCGAGTGAACCCTGAGTAAGGGTTTTCGCAAAAGAGACCGGGTGCTTGGCTGCATGCCCATCGGGCTGTGGACAAACTACCAGGCACCCGGTCTCTGGCTAGGCGATGTCTTGCACTACAGGGGCGCTGGGCTGAGGCCGCTGCCCTTGGCCAGGGCGGGCGTCTGCGGCGGTGGCGGCCAGGGCGGCGGTGGCCAAAATGCTGAGGGTGGCTAGGGCAAGTTGCGATCGCAGGCTCATGACGGTCATCCTTGGGTCAACAACGGCGGAGCAGCCTGCCCAATCCCGTGTGAGCCGCTGCCTTGATGTATCCAAGGTAACAATGAGGGGTCAGACCCCTCATCTGTGGATGCACCCATCTTCGTCACCCATCTTCGTCGCAGAGGGGGTAGGCCGAGTCGTAGCGCGCCTGTCGCTGGCCAAATAGCTCGTAGCGGCGATCGCGCACAAAGGCGTAGATCGAATCGCCCACGGCCTTGGCCCCCGGCAAGGCCTGGTAAGCCTGCACAACGGGGTTGCCCAAGGGCAGCAGGCGGCCAATTTCTTCGGCGGCAGCGCTGCCCTGCCAGCGACGCTCTGGAGCCGATAGGTCAATCAAAATCATGCCGGCTTCGCAGTCGTGGGCTGTAATGCTGTAGCGAGCCAGGGTAGCCTCGTCCTGCATGGGCACGTACTGAAACTGCTGACCCCGATCGAGGGACTCCAGCAGCTGCACTAGACTGACGCAGAGGTTACAGTTACCGTCGTAAATTACACAGTACATAGTAGTATTGCTGCTGATGGGTCGTCTTCGTTATCTTAGCCACCTGCTGCCTCAGTTTCAGCCTTGGGACATATGTGCCCAACCTGCTTTCTTCCTGAAATCGACACTACACCTGACCCTATCTTTGGCGGCTATGGTTGACCTCAGTCCGAGGTTGACGGCCTCTGATTTTTAGGCCCAGAAAACCCCCAGACAACGGCAGCATGCTAACGGCTATGGACGACTGAGGGTTGTGGGTAACGCCGCCGCCCGGTGCATTTACCTCTGCAAAACCAATGGTTGTGAAACGACTGATCGATGGACGGTTTCAGTTCATTCGAGTTGTCAGTACTAAGGCCTACACCAAGACCTACCTGATGACCGATCACGGCAGTGCGGCTAAGGCCAAATGCATCGTCAAGCATTTGCAGCTGCCTGCCCACAACACGATTACACTCAAATTTCTCAACGATTTGCTGGCTAAGCGGGTTAACCTGCTCAAGCGCATGGGCGACCACGAGGCGATCGCCAAAAATCTTTCCACTGTGCAAGAGGGACAAGATTTTTACTGGGTGCGCGACTATGTCGTAGGCCATCCCCTAATGGCCGAATTGGCCGAGGGCAAACCGCGAGTCGAAGCCGAAGTACAGCGCTTTTTAGTCGAGAGTTTGGGCATTGTAGACATTATTCAGCGCCACGGTATTGCCCACCAAAATTTGCACCCCAACAACCTCATTCGGCACCGCGATCGCGGCCATCTAGTGCTGGTAGATTTCGGCCTAATTCAAGACACCGGCACCCCAGAGCCTGGTTCAGTAACCAACGGCAGCTCCGCAATTCCCAACGCTGAGTCGGCCTATTTACCGCAGGTTAAAAACCGCCAGTACACACGCTTTGCCGCCGACCATTTTGCCCTCGGCATGATTGCGGTACAGATGGCCACGGGCCTGTCTAACGAGGCCATTCCCCGCCTCGGGCAGAATGACTTTTTAGCCCAGATCAAGCTCCAGCTCGATGAATGTTCGACCCTAGGCAGCCCCCTCAAAGACATTCTGATCAAAATGGTGTCGCCCCAGCCCGAGGCGCAGTATCACCAGGCCAAAGATATTCTGCTGGCCCTCGCCGAGCGGGTTGCCCCCGCCGACCCTGCCCCCCTCGCTGAGCTTGCCAGCCCCCCGACCCCGGAGAACGGCGCTATGGATTCAGAACGGTTATCGGTAATGCCGCCCGCCCCGCCCCGCCCTGCTCGCGCCTTCAACCGGCGTCGGGTCTGGCTCGGTGCCGGGGCCGCTCTGGCTCTGCTGGCGGTGGCGGGAGTGTTTTTGCTGCGCATTCCTC
This sequence comes from Leptolyngbya sp. CCNP1308, assembly GCF_034932455.1. NCBI lineage: Bacteria > Bacillati > Cyanobacteriota > Cyanophyceae > Leptolyngbyales > Leptolyngbyaceae > Leptolyngbya > Leptolyngbya sp. CCNP1308. Next base: position 158,946 of record NZ_JAYGIH010000036.1, read on the forward strand.
AACGAATGACGGTTAACGGCCTGCTGGAACAGGCCGAAGCCGCTAAGCAGGTGGGCCAAAAAAATGACGCGCTCAACTATCTCAACCAGGCTTTGGACTTAAAGCCCGACTACGGCTCAGCCCTGGCCCAGCGCTCGGCGCTGCTGTGGGAGAACGGGCAGCCGGAGGAGGCGCTGCAAGACTTGACCAACGCCATTCAAAATGACCCTACCACGGCCACCTGGTACTATCAGCGGGGCAATTTGCGCTTTCGCCTGGGCGATTTGCAGGGGGCGATCGCCGACTACAGCGATGCCCTTGAGCACGAAGCCGCCTACGTTGATGCCCACATCAATCGGGGCAATGCCCGCGCCGAGCTCGGCGACGAAGCCGGTGCCCTGCAAGACTACACCGCCGCCATCAACCTGGCCAAAGATCCCGAAAGCAAGGCCGATGCCTACCTAAACCGCTGCCTATCGCTCTCAAACTTAGAAGATCATGCGGCGGCTCTAAACGACTGCACCGAAGCCGTCAACCTGCGCCCCAACAACAGCCTGGCCTACGAAAACCGGGGGCTAGTCAAGCGGCGGCTCAACGATTTTCAGGGGGCGATTCAAGATTTTACGATCGCCATTCAAATCAATGCGGGTAGCCCGGAGCCTTACTACAATCGTGGTTTGACGCGCCAAGACCTGGGCGACTTTGCCGGGGCCATGGCCGATTTTAATCAGACGATTCAACTCAATCCCAGTCATCCCTTCGCGTACTACGATCGGGGTTTGCTCCATGCGGAACTGGGGGATCTGGAGCGCGCGATCGCCGATTTAGAAACCGTCGCCAGTGCCTGTCTCGACGTCAGCCGCCTAGGCTGCTTTGATGACGCCAAATACCAGCTAGAAAAGCTCCGGGCCGATCAGGCCGAGGAACTCTAGCTGCCGCGCATGCCGCGCCGCCCGCTGCCCGAGCGCCGTTGACTTTGCACGTATCGGCCAGCCACCGTATCGGCCCCCAGCTCAGGGAATTCAGCGCCGGAGGATGACGGTGCTGAAGCCGCCTGAGGAGACCGGGCAATATCGCCCCAACCCCCTACGCTACCGGCCACAACAATAGCGAGCACTACAGAGAAACGATGCCACATGATGGTATTCCAAGTCTGGACAGTTCCCTTTTCTCTGTGGCCAAGAAAAATCCAGCTATTTCTAATTGTTCAGGAGTAACAAATTGATGAACAATCGGGCCGGTCTTTAAAGGTCGAGTAAAGGTATGGCCCTAGCCATGTTGGTTAGAACATCCAGAAACGCTCGGACGTTGAACGTTCAAACGTCCGAGCGTTTTGAGGGAATTGCTCAGGCAGACTGGCTACAGCTATACCGCCCGGTGGCCGTTGCCGTCCTTAAACGCAGCGGCTAGCCTATTCGCCTCGATTGTGCACTGTATACAGCTTGTTCTTTATAGTGAAAGTGTTAATGATGAAACCTAGGCTCTGCGACAGCAGGCCCAGGCAGCGTACCCCCACAGCAGTTAGGAGCGACCCATGTACAACCTGAAGGTGGTGATTATTGGAGCCGGGATTGGCGGCCTAACCACGGGTATCGCCATGCGGCGGGCCGGCTACCAGGTCGAAGTTTACGATCGCGCTCAAGAACTCCGCCCCGCCGGGGCCGGGATTTCGCTCTGGTCGAACGGGGTCAAGGTGCTTAACTACCTGGGGCTGGGGGAAAAGCTAGCGGCTATTGGCGGTGAAATGAACGCCATGGAGTACCGCAGCCATACCGACGAATCCCTCAGTTATGTTGATCTGCGCCCTTTGTTTGAGCGCGTCGGCCAGCGCCCCTATCCTGTAGCCCGCACCGACCTGCAAAACATGCTGCTCGAAGCCTTTGGCCCCGAGTCGGTGCACCTGGGCATGCCCTGTGTTGGCGTTGAGCAAGACGAGCACAGCGCCACCGCCATTTTTGAAAATGGGGAGCGCATCAGCGGCGACCTGGTGGTAGGGGCCGATGGCATTCACTCAGCGGTACGCGCCGACGTGGTGGGGCACTGCATCGATCGCCGCTACGCCCGCTACGTCAACTGGAATGGTCTGGTCAAAGCTGACCCTGAGCTGTGCGATCCCAACCTGTGGGTGCTCTACGTAGGCGACAGCAAGCGGGCCTCGATGATGCCGGTGGGGGGCGATCGCTTCTACTTTTTCTTTGGTGCGCCAATGGTTGAGGGCACCCAAGTCGATCCGCTCCATCACCAAGATGAGCTGGCCAAAATCTTTCAGGGCTGGCCCGAGCCGGTGCAAAAACTCATTCAGGCGATCGCCCCAGAGCAGACCAATCGCCTAGAAATTGGCGACATCGACCCCCTAGAGCGCCTGGTGAAGGGGCGCGTGGCTCTGCTGGGCGACTCAGCCCACGCCACCACCCCGACCCTGGGCCAGGGCGGGTGTCAGGCCATCGAAGATGCCGAAGTGCTCACCCGCTACCTAACCACCACCAACATCGGTGTGGCCGACGCTCTCCAGCGCTATGAAGCGGCCCGCAAAGACCGCACCGCCGATCTGGTGATGAAGGCCCGCAAGCGCACGAGCACCATCTACGGCTACGTGCCCGAGGCCACCCAGCAGTGGTACGCCGACCTCAAGCAAGAGCCGCCCGAGGCCGTGATTAACGCTCTGGCCAAGGTGATTTTGGCCGGGCCAATGGGGTAGGCTACCAGCTTTTGCCGCTCTCGCTAACCTCGCTGCTGCCCAGGGCGGCGGGCCAGTTTTGGTCGCCCTGGGTAATGTTGCCAGCGATGTCGGCCTGCCACTGTCGCTGTACCCCAGGGCTATAGTTGAGATAGAGCTTGCCGTCCACAATCTTCCACGCTTCAGGATCAACCGAGGCTAGGTAGCCGCTCTTAACCGCCCAGGCGCAGTAGCCGCCGTATTGGGGCGCGTAGGCGATCGGGTCGGCCTCAAAGGCGGCTAGGTTCTCGGCGCTGCTAAACCGCCAGGTGGCACCGTTCCAGGTGGTTTCGTAGTCGGCAGATCCCTTAACCGCTTTGCCTGCGGTGAAGTAAGCCACCGGATCGGCCCCACGAATGGCCACTCCCTCAAAGGCGTAGACTTCGGGCTGCGCCCCGGCTTTAGCTCCAGCGCCGGGATTGGCAGCGGCGCAAGGGTTCGCTACTGCACCAGGATCAGCGGTCTCTTGGCTGACTTCAGCAGGGTTTACCGCCCCTTTGTTGCCACAGGCTACGGTGCTCAAGGTCAATAGGGAGGCGATCGCCACAGCGCCCAAATATTGAATTCGCATAGTAAACCTCTAATCAAGTTAAGGGATAAATCTACGGCAACCGCCATCGCAAGCAAGCGCGCCTGAGCCCTAGCGTGTCACCGCAGTCTGAGAACCATCTGAGAACAGCCTGAAAAAACCTAGACGACCAGCTGAGACTATTTATTCACTTATTAAACAAATCCAGTTGTTCTAAAGGATCGCCGCTGGCAGCAGCCTCCTTGACACGACGGCGGGGTTTGGAGAGTTTGGGTACCTCTCCCCGCAGCCCCACGGCGATCGTGCTGTTGCGCTCGATCTCGCGCATTACGTCCCTGGCCCTTTGGATAACAGACGTTGGCAAACCTGCCAATCGCCCCGCCTCAATGCCGTAAGATTTGTCGGCCCCGCCGGGCTGCACCTGGTGCAAAAAGATAATCTGGTCGGGCATTTCTTTGACCGTGACTTGGTAGTTGGCAACGTTGGGCACCAGCGCTGCCAGCTCATTCAGCTCGTGGTAGTGGGTGGCAAAAATGGTGCGGGCCTGAAGTTCTACGGCCAGGTACTCGGCCACCGCCCAGGCAATGGAGAGGCCGTCGAAGGTAGCGGTGCCCCGGCCAATTTCGTCCAGCAGCACTAGGGATCTGGGTGTGGCGTGGTTGAGAATATTCGCCGTCTCGTTCATCTCGACCATGAAGGTGGATTGGCCGCTGGCGAGGTCATCAACGGCACCGACGCGGGTAAAGATGCGATCGCACACCCCTAGCCTTGCCCCCTTCGCCGGAACGAAACTCCCCATCTGGGCCATCAGCTGAATCAACCCTACCTGGCGCAGGTAGCAGCTCTTGCCGCTGGCGTTGGGGCCGGTGAGAATGATCAGGTCTTGGGGGGCGGTGGCGTCGCGATCGCTCGGCATCGTCCCCATATAGTTGGAGTTGGGCACAAAGAACCCGGCGGGGAGCAGCTGCTCGACCACGGGATGGCGGCCCTCGGTGACGGCGATCGCCCTTGACTCCTCCATCTCTGGGCAACAGTAGCCCTGGAAGATGGCGACCTCGGCCAGACCACAGAGCACATCGGCGGCGGCCACGGCGGCGGCGACCTTGCGGATCAGTTCGACCTGTGCGCCCACTTTTTCGCGGAGCTGGTTGAAGATCTCGTATTCCAGCGCGTTGATCTCAGACTCGATGTTGAACACCCGCGTCTCGCGCTCCTTGAGTTCGGGGGTGATGTAGCGCTCTTCGTTGGTGAGGGTCTGCTTGCGAATGTAGTCGTCGGGGGCCTGGTCGGCACGGGCGCGCGAGATGCTGATGTAGTAGCCAAAGGCTTTATTGAAACCGACTTTGAGCGTGGAGATGCCGGTGCGCTTGCGTTCGGCGGGCTCCAGTTCGGCGATCCATTTTTGGTCGTCTACCGCCTGCTGGCGCAGGTCGTCGAGCTGGGCGTTGACTCCGTCGCGAATCAGATGGCCCTCGGTGAGGTAGAGGGGCGGGGTTTCGACCAGGTGCGATCGCAGCGTTTGACCCAGCTGCTCTAATTCTGGTGGTACATACTGCAACGCTTGCAAATAGGGTGATTTCGCCTGTTCTGCCAAGGCCGCCAAATCGGGCAGCCGCAAAAACGAATCTGCCAGGGCGACGAGATCCCTGGCATTGGCAGTGCCGGAACCCGCCCGACCCGCCAACCGTTCTAGGTCGTAGATCTGCTTTAGCTTGTGTTGCAGCATCTGGCGCAGGTTGCCGTCCTGCAACAGTTCCACAATGGTGGACTGTCGTGACTGAATGCTCTTTACATCCAGCAGCGGTTGCAGCAGCCAGCGCCGCAGGGTGCGGCCACCCATGGCCGTGACGGTGCGATCGAGCGCCCACAGCAGCGAACCGTTATAGGTACCGTCGCGGGCGGTTTGAGTAATCTCTAAATTGCGGCGGGTCTGGTGGTCGATCACCAGGTAGGCGGCCAGAGTGTAGGTGCAGAGCGGCTGAAGCGGAGCCTGAACGGTCTTCTGGGTTTCTTCGACGTAGTGCAGCAGGCCACCTGCCGCCCGCACCGCCAGGGGTAGATGGTCGCAGCCGAGGCCTTCTAGCGACCTCAGCCGAAACCGCTGGAGCAAGCGCTGTCGGGCCTCGCTCTGGCTGTAGGGGCCTTGGGGCCGCAGGGTATAGCAAAACTGTCGCGGCAGGCAGCTTGGCAGTTGGTCAGATTGATCCCCCGGCCTGAGCATCGCCCCTAGGTTGGGCGCATCCACCGGAAACAGCACCTCGGCGGGCTGGAGCCGGAGCAATTCTTGAGCGAGCTGATCGAGATCTTCGCCCTGGGTGGTGAGAAACTCTCCTGTGGAGACATCGGCGTAGGAGAGCCCCCAGTGGTGCCCGGCCACCACCACCGAGGCCAAAAAGTTGTTCTGGCTGGCACTCAGCATGCCCTCTTCAATCACCGTGCCGGGAGTGATCACGCGGGTGACTTCGCGCTTGACCAATCCCTGAGCCACGGCTGGATCCTCCACCTGGTCGCAGATGGCGATCGCATAGCCCTTTTCCACCAGCAGAGTGCAGTAGCGATCGAGGGCGTGGTGGGGAATGCCCGCCAGGGGCACCCGACCGATCGCCTTACCGGCATCTTTGCTGGTGAGCACCAGTTCTAGCTCGCGGGCGATCGCGATCGCATCCTGAAAAAATGTTTCAAAGAAATCGCCCACCCGGTACAGCACCAGGGCGTGGGGATACTGTTCCTTCATCTCCACGTAGTGGCGCATCATCGGTGTTAGGTCATCCCAATTTACCGAGTGGTGGTCGGCGTAGCGCACCGTGTGCTTGGCCAACCGCTCGGGAATGGGGGGCTGACCGTCGGCGGAGGGGGAGGAACCAGACATGGATGGTGTTAGATGCTAGCGTTCAGCATTGTTGCACAGCCGGTAGGAGGTGCCGAGTGGTATTTGCCTTCGCAGAAGGAAGACTGTCCATCAGTCGGGTAAAAACCCTGTATCGAGGGCTGCTTCAGGGGGAAAGGGTGCTTCCTGAGGAAAGATTTCCAGGGGCAGCCCGGTTTCCACCGATGCCTTTTGGCGGGCGGTGGCGTAGCAGTCAGCGTAGATACTGACGAAGCAGGGGCGCAGACTGGGGCTGTCGCGAAAGGCTTTGGCGATGCGATGGCCCTCTGGGCCGGTCTTTGACCATCCCGATGCTCCAAAATTGTAAACCGCCAGCTATTCGAGCGGCGATCGCGCTGATACTGGTACTTCAGCAAATGCCGCAGCAGCACCTCCAGGTTGCTCTCCACGGCTCGTTTTTCACTGCGCCCCATGTCGTCGAGTTCTTCCGCCAGGTTGAGGACATCGATTTGGTCAAACCGCCCACTGCGGAGCAGCCCAGCGGTTTCAGCTAGCCAGCGGCAATAGTCGCTATCGTATAGAGTTGCTGACTCTGGTGGTGAATAAATGGGCTGCGGTGCAGTCATGGCATGGGCCATTTGAAGGTCGTGGAGACTAAGACTTGGCGGAAAGGCTATGGGGGCGATCGTAACAGACGGGAGCGGTTGCTGTGAGACAACTAGAGCATTGGAATGCCTTTGGTCTTCTGTCTAAAATTGTGTCAGATGTTACGCAGCGTTAAGCTTCGTTGCACGGCCTTCAAGGGGTACGGAGCCTATGTTAGCTTCGATATCGTTACATAATATCGATGTTCAATAGAGGTTGTTCCCGTGGCCCTGTCAGAAAAGTTTGCTCCAGCCCTGACCGAAACCCGCGAAGACTTTTCCGAATACGTCGCCCATCTTCAGCTCCACATGACGCTCCAGGCCCGCAACCTGGTGCCCTCCCTCAGCAATACCGGCGATAGCCGCCACCACCTGCTGCACCAAACCCAGGCCGATATAGAGAAACTTGTTTCTCGCCAGGGGTTCTAGAGAAGACTTTTAGAGCAATCCTCAAACCGAAATTCTGGGCCGCAGCCGCGTATCTTGGCTCGTTCAGGGTTTCGGTTTTTCTTTGGGCAGCGTTTACCGGGTTTGAGCCGCCTACCAACCTTCAGCCATGATTTGCCGTCTTGCCCGCATCGACCGTTTCCCTGTCAAATCGCTAGATGGTATCTCGGTGCCCCAAGCCCAGGTATTAGCCAGTGGAGCTTTGCAGGGCGATCGCACCTATGCCCTCTTCGATGCCCAAGGGCGCTTTGTCAACGGCAAACGCACTGCCGCCATCCACCACCTGCGATCAACCTTCTCTGAGGATGGCCAGTTCATTACCATAGCCATTGATAGCCATCTCCCCGCCGCAACCTTTCACCTTCAGCAGCAGCGTTCAGACCTCGAAGCTTGGCTCAGCGACTACTTCCAGCAGCCCATCACGCTTCAATCTAATCTCAACAGCGGATTCCTCGACGACACCTATGCCGCTGGGCCAACGGTGATCAGCACTGCCACCCTCCAAACCGTTGCCGCCTGGCGCAATCTCAGCCTTGAAGAAACCCGCCGCCGCTTTCGTACCAACCTAGAAATTGACGGTGTCCCCGCCTTTTGGGAAGACCAGCTCTTTGGCCCTGACTCTGCCCCCGTGCGCTTTGCCATCGGCGATGTGGTGCTAGAGGGCATCAACCCCTGCCAGCGCTGCATCGTCCCCACCCGCGATACCCTCACCGGGGCCGCCACCGCCGACTTTCAAAAAACCTTCTCGCAGCAGAGGGCCGCTACCCTGCCCGACTGGGCTCCCTCGTCGCGGTTCAATCACTTCTACAAGCTAGCGGTCAACACCAACATCATCGACCAGGGCGGCCACACCCTCAATGTGGGGGATAGTGTTAGCGTGATTTGAGGTATCCCCTGCTCAACTTTTTCCAGGGATAGCCATTCCCAATGATTGCTAACCCGGCCTCTGCCTACGTTCACATTCCTTTTTGCCGTCGTCGCTGCTTCTACTGCGACTTCCCCATCTCAGTGCTGGGCAATCACCAGCGGGGCGAAACTTCGGGCACGGTCGAGAGCTATGTAGACCGGCTGGGCGAGGAGATTGCGGCCACGCCAAAACTCAACGAGCACCCACTAGAAACCGTATTCTTCGGCGGCGGCACCCCTTCTCTGCTCTCCGTCCCCCAACTCGAAACCATCCTCGATCAGCTCGACCAGCACTTCGGCATTGCCCCCGCTGCTGAAATCTCCATGGAAATGGATCCTGGAACCTTTAATCTGGAGCATTTGCAGGGCTATCTATCCGCAGGTGTTAACCGCATCAGTCTAGGTGTCCAGGCGTTGGACGATAGAACGCTAGAAAGTTGTGGTCGCTACCACCGCACTGCCGATGTCTATCGCTCTGTAGACTGGCTGCACCAGGTTGCTATGCCTAACTGGAGCCTAGATTTAATTTCGGGTCTGCCGCACCAGACCCTAACCGACTGGGAAACTGGCTTGTCCAAGGCGGTAGCCCTCCACCCCCATCACCTGTCGATCTATGACCTCACGGTCGAACCTCAGACAGTATTCGCCAAGCGCTACCAGCCGGGCGATAAGCCTCTGCCGACGGATGAGCAAACGGCGGCGATGTATCGGTTGGCTCAAGCGTTTCTCACTGCCCAGGGCTACGAGCACTACGAAGTCTCTAACTACGCCAAGCTGGGGCACCAATGTCAGCATAATTTGACTTACTGGCGCAATCAGCCCTACTACGGTTTTGGCCTTGGGGCGACCAGCTACACCCAGCTCCAGCGGGTCAGCCGTCCCCGCACCTTAGCAACCTATGGCGAGTGGGTAAAAGAGTTTTATGCTGCTGGGGGAATCCACAGCGAACCCCCGACACCAACCCTGGAGCAACTTTTGGATCGACTGATGTTGGGCTTGCGATTAAAGGAGGGGATCGGTGGGGATGAGGTGCGATCGCTCTGCGACTCCACCACCTGGGCCACTCTTCGCGCTGCCCTCAACCCCCACATTGCCCAGGGCTGGGTCATTCTAGAAGGCGATACCTGGGCCACCCTCCAGCGCCTGTGGCTCAGCGATCCCGAAGGGTTTTTGTTTTCTAACGTCGTGCTCTCTGACTGCTTTCGGGCGATCGAAGACCTAGCTGAAGCTTGAAGGTTTATATCTCTAACCCTGCACCTCAATTTGCCCAAACACCTCCGCGATCAAGCCCCTTAATGAGGTGCTTCACCTCGCAGATACCATCTACACTCCCTCATCGTCCCCATCACCCTCATCTTCCTCACAACCTCCACTCACCCACTCCAAAAGTACTCTTCCCACTAATGCCCCGCTCCGCCTTTGCAGTAAAGTAGATCCCTGTGACATTTTTATGGCCGACCCATGCCCAAGGTTCTAGTTTCCGACCCCGTTGACCAGGCGGGCCTCGATATTCTTTCCCAAGTTGCTCAGGTGGATGTCAACACCAGCCTTTCCCCTGAGGAACTGGTGGCCGCCATTGGCGACTACGATGCGCTGATGATTCGCTCGGGCACCAAGGTGACCAAGGCCGTCATTGACGCGGGGCAGAACCTAAAAATTATTGGCCGAGCCGGGGTTGGGGTCGATAACGTCGATGTGCCCGAGGCCACCCGGCGGGGCATTGTGGTAGTCAACTCCCCCGAGGGCAACACCATTGCCGCCGCCGAGCATGCCCTGGCCATGATGATGTCGATGTCGCGCTACATTCCCAGCGCCGATCGCTCCGTAAAATCTGGCGAATGGAAGCGCAAAGACTTTACCGGGGTTGAAATCTATAAGAAAACCCTGGGGGTAGTGGGCCTGGGCAAAATTGGCTCCCACGTTGCTACCGTGGCGCGAGCCATGGGCATGAAGCTGCTGGCCTACGACCCGTTTATTTCGGCGGAGCGCGCCGAGCAGCTGGGCTGCCGCTTGGTGGAGCTAGACCTGCTGTTCCGCGAAGCCGACTACATTACCCTACACCTGCCCAAGACCCCCGAGACCACCCACCTGGTCGATGAAAAAGCCCTAGCCACCATGAAGCCCACAGTGCGGATCATCAACTGCGCTCGGGGCGGCATCATCGACGAAGCCGCCCTGGCTAAGGCCCTGCGCGAGGGCACCATCGGCGGCGCTGCCCTGGATGTCTACGAATCTGAACCCCTGGGCGAGTCAGAGCTGCGCGAGCTAGACAAGGCCATCATTCTCACCCCTCACCTGGGAGCCTCGACCGAAGAGGCCCAGGTGAATGTGGCGATCGACGTGGCCGAGCAGATTCGTGATGTGCTGCTGGGGCTACCGGCCCGCTCTGCGGTGAATATCCCTGGCCTGCGCCCCGAGGTGATGCAAAAGCTGCGTCCCTACCTGCAACTGGCCGAGACCTTGGGCAACCTGGTAGGGCAGCTGGCCGGGGGCCGTGTCGAAGAGCTGACGGTTCGCCTCCAGGGCGATATTGCCGGGGGCGATACCCAGCCGATCATGGTGGCGGCCCTCAAGGGGCTGCTCTCCCACGCGCTGCAAGAGCGGGTCAACTATGTCAACGCCTCTATCGAAGCGAAGGAGCGGGGCATTCATGTGATTGAGACCCGCGATGCCGACATTCGCGACTATACGGGTTCGTTAAATTTGTCAGCTAAGGGCAGCCTGGGCGAACACTCCGTGACTGGCGTGCTGCTGGGGGGCAGCGAAATTCGCGTAACCGATATCGACGAGTTCCCTATTAACGTGCCGCCGACCCAGCACATGCTGTTTACCCTGCACCGCGATATGCCGGGCATTATCGGCAAAATTGGTTCGCTGTTGGGCAGCTTTAACGTCAACATTGCCAGTATGCAGGTGGGCCGCAAAATTGTGCGCGGCGACGCGGTCATGGCCCTCAGCCTCGACGATCCGCTACCGGAGGGCATCCTGGAGGAAATTCTCAAGGTGCCGGGCATTCGCGATGCCTACACTGTGAACCTGTAGCTTTGGTAACCCGGTAGGATGAGTAAGGGCAACAGCGCTTGGCTTTGCCAGAAAATGGGTGGTGGGCGGTGCTCACCCTACAGGGGCACGGTTAGGAGCGCAGGGTAGAAGGAGAGCGTTAGCTCCAAGTTTGATAGTTGCGAGGCAGCCCCTAGAATGGCCGTGGTTAATACCTGGTGGGAAGTAAAAGTACTGTGCGATCCATCCCTGGAGGACACGGTTTTTTGGCGGTTTGATAGCTTTGGCAGCCAGGGTACCTCGACCCAGCAGCGCGGATCTTCCTGCGTAGTGCAGGCCTATTTCCCGCAGCATCGGCTTGAATTGCTCGACCTATCGGCCATGGCTCTGCTAATTAAGCAAGACGCTCTGTGCAACGATCTGGTGATGCCTCGCATCAGCTGGCAGCTGATTGACGAAGAAGACTGGTCTAAAAGCTGGAAAGACCACTGGAAGCCTGAACCAATTGGCGATCGCTTCCTAATTACCCCGGCATGGCTAGAGCCCCCCGCCGACAACCAGCGGCTGGTGCTGCGCCTCGACCCCGGCGTGGCCTTTGGCACTGGCAACCACCCCACCACCCAGCTCTGTTTAGAATCGCTTGAAATGCGGCTCACCTACGAAAAAACCGATGTCACCATCGCCGATATCGGCTGCGGGTCGGGCATTCTCTCGATTGGGGCGCTGCTATTGGGAGCCCGGCGGGCCTACGCTGCCGATACCGATGATTTAGCAGTGCATTCGGCCATGGGCAACCGAGCGTTGAACGGGCTGACGGAAGAGCAGCTGCCGCTGCTGCACGGCAGTTTGGAGACCATTGCCCAAGCCATCGCCGCCCCCGTAGACGGCATCGTCTGCAACATTCTGGCGGAGGTGATTATGGATCTGATTCCCCAGATGCACACCATTGTCACCCCCGACGGCTGGGGCATTCTCAGCGGCATTCTGCTCGACCAATCCAAACTGGTGGCCGATACCCTAGAGCAGCACGGCTGGGTGGTGGCCACCCTCTGGCGACGACAGGAGTGGTGCTGTCTCAACGTGCGGCGATCGCCCGCCTGAACCTATGAATCGTTCTGATGTCAGCTTTGTGGCTAAGGTAATCGTACTCTCTGGGATCCTGAGCGTCCTGATCAAGTACGGGTTGCCTATGGCGCTGACGGGTTCTCAAGGCTCTTTCAATACTCCTGCCCTGGGAATAGTTATAGCGCTGTTGGTGGCTCCCTCAGCACTCATGGGCGGTCTTTTTTGGCTACGGCGCAGCTCTAACTCTTAGGCCAATCCATGCGCACCATCGACAGCATCAACGCCAAAATCCGCGCTGGGCAGGTGGTGGTACAAACCGCCGAAGCCTTTAAAGTTCTGGCCAAAGAGCAGGGCATTGCCGCCGCCGCCAAAGCGGTGGATGTGGTAGTTACTGGCACCTTTGAGCCGATGGAATCGTCGGGAGCCATCCTCAACCTGGGCCACACCGACCCGCCCATCAAGCTGCTGGAGTGCTACCTGGATGGGGTGCCCGCCTACGCAGGCTTTGGCGCGGTGGATGTGTGCCTAGGGGCGAGCCAGCCCGCCGTAGCTGGGCGAGGAGCCGACTTGGGCGACACCGAAACCCTGCGCGAGCACGGCGGCGGCCACGTGATTGCCGATCTGATCGCCGGGCGCAGCGTACCGCTCCAGGCCACGGGCCACGGCACCGACTGCTATCCCCGCACCGCCCTCGAAACCACCATCACCCGCGACAGCATCAACCAGTTTTACCTGTTTAGCCCGCGGGGGGTATACCAAAATTTTATTGTGGGGGTGAATGGGGGCGATCGCCCCCTCTCCACCTATCTCGGCCCTCTTCAGCCCCGCCTTGGCAATGCCGTGTACGCCAATCCAGGGGCGCTGTCGCCGTTGTTGAATGACCCCGACCTAGAGGCCGTCGGCATTGGCACCCGCATCTTTTTTGGCGGCGGCATCGGCTACCTCGCCTGGGAGGGCACCCAGCACTTTCCCCTGCAGCGGCGGTTGCCCAACCGCACCCCCATTGGCCCGGCCGCCACACTGGCCCTAATCGGCGATGCCAAACAGATGCAGCCCCACTGGGTGCGCGGCTGCTACTTCAAGGGCTACGGCCCTTCGCTAATGCTGGGCGTCGGCGTGCCGATCCCCATCTTCAACGAGCAGGTGGCCGCCCACTGCGCCGTGCAGGATGCCGACATTGTGGCTCCCGTGATGGATTTTTCGATTCCCCGACGGGTGCGACCTACCTTTGGGTTGGTCAGCTATGCCCAGCTCAAGTCGGGCAGCATTACTATCGAAGGTCAGCCGGTGCGCACGGCTCCGCTGGCCAGCATTTATATGGCTCGCCAAGTCGCCAATGAGCTGAAAAGCTGGATTGAAGCCGGGCAGTTTGAACTGACATCTCCGGTGGCCTCTCTGCCCAAAGACCGCGCCTTTTTGCCCCAGGATGTGGGTTAACTAATCAGGCCTATTCAGCGCTGCTTTCAGGGTTGTCGTCACGCTTTTTGGGGCGATTCGCAGGGCGATCGGGAACCGACTCGGAACGAGTATCCGTTCCGGAATCACTGCTCTTAACTCCGGTGGGACGGCGACTGGGCATGGGCGGACGGCTGCCCCCTGGCCCGCTGCGCATGCCTGGCTTACCTCGGCGGGGGCCAGCGCCGCCGCTGCCCTTGGCCCGCTTCTTAGGCGGCACAATCCCCACGGGTGAGGCTTCACTCAGCACCAGTACCTTGGCTTCGCGCTTGACTTTGAAGTCCCAGAAATAGCCGACGGTGCGACCCTCAATGGTGCCGTGGAGCAGCAGCTTGAACGGCTTGGAGGTGCCTGGGATACGCTTCGCCCCCTGCAAAATCTTGACGGCAATGCACTTGTCTTCTGGGGTGTACTTGATCACCTCACCGCGAATGGAGAAGAAGTTGTCGTCTACTGGCGGTAGATCGGCTAAATCCGGCTTTTCAGAGACGGCTTCCTCCGCTTCGTCCCCGTTTTCGCTGGCGGGGGCTTCCCCAGGCAGCCCTAGGGTTTCAGGCTCCCAAACCCCCACAATCTGCAAGTGCAGGTCTTGGTCGTCGTTGTCTAGCTCGCGCCGAGTGCGGGGATAGACCACCCAGAGGTGGGGCATGGTTAGATCGATATGCTTCTTAACCAGGCTGGTGATGCGCCCTAGCAGCACCGAATCAATTACGTGGCCGTCTTCAGTGGTCAGGTTGCCCCGGTTGAGCTGGTCGGCTTCGCTGGGTTCGTAGGTGCCCCGCACCAGGCCAATGGCCCGGTACTGCATGGGTTCACTAGGGGGGGCAATGGGCTGATAGCGATAGGCGGCAGGGTCAGGCTCAGGGGCAGCAGGTTCTGGGGCCTTTTCGGTGACCGTCGCTTTGGGCACCACAGTGGCGGTGTCGGCGGCCTTAACCACCGGCTTGACGGCCACTGAAGTCTCAGGAGCGGCGGCGGGGCGCACCGGACGTACCGGGCGCTGGGGCGGCGACATTAGTGATGGCCGATCCGCAGCGGATGCTGTCCCCTTGTCGTGACTATCCTTAGCGTTAACGTCGCTCTTATTAAAAGCGTCTTGCTCTGCAGAACCCATGACACCACCGATCTCCCTCTCAACATCAACCGGTCGCCCGGCGCAACGGCAACTCTGCGCCCGACTTAGCCTGTAAGCCTAGCGTAACATTCACCCTTTAATGTGCATGTCAGGGCAAATATTTAAGCCGTTAATACGACCCATCCAAGGCTTCACAAACGGAGGCGAGAACAGCTATCAAGGGCCATTGACTAACTCCCAAGGCATCTACTGCCGCCGCCGCTGTGCCCCTGACTGGGCAACTAGCTTAATTTTCCATCGGTGATGGTTAGCAATCCGCATTGTTTCTGAGCATTTTGACAACTTCTTTGCTACTGTAGCCCTGTCTATGGCCTGGGTTGGTCTGAGCTTAGGTTCAGGCCTGGGTCAAAGCGCTAAGATCATGCATTGACTTGCTCGACTTTTTGCGATCGCCCCTAGGCGCGATCGCGTCGCTCCCCTGAAGAGGTACACCCGTGACCGCAAACCGCAATCGTTGGCTCGTTGGCACTGTTTTAACCCTGGCGTTAGCGGCCTTTTTGTCGCTTTCGCTGCTGCCAATTTTGGGCAGCAATAGCGGCCGACGAGCCACTAGTACGGCCGATGCCAATCCTACCGCCGACCCTGTGGCCATGCAGGCCGAGCTAGAGGCCCAGGCAAAAGGCTACGAACTTGTGCTAGAGCGTGAGCCCGACAATCAAACTGCGCTTCAGGGTTTAGTCGATGCCCGCATTCAGCTGGGCGATATCAATGGTGTCGTGGCCCCCCTCGAAAAGCTGGTTGAGCTCAACCCCGACGTGCCTGACTACGCCGTGCTGCTGGCCCAAACCAAGCAGCAGATGGGCGATCTCGAGGGTGCCGCTCAAATTTACCGCCAGGTGCTCGACCAGCAGCCTGGCAATATGAATGCCCTGCAAGGGCTAACGGTTCTCCTAGTGCAGCAGCAGCGTCCCCAGGCGGCGATTGGCCTGCTGCAAGACACCTTAAAAACAGCCGATCAGCTGCAAGCAGAAGGCGGCGCCGCCAGTTTCGACGCGACATCGGTGAAACTGCTGCTGGCCCAGGTGCACGTCGAGAACAATAGCCCAGACCAGGCGATCGCCCTCTATGACGAAACCATCGCGGCGGCTCCTGAAGACTTTCGACCGGTACTCGCTAAGGCGCTAGTGCTACGAGACCAGGGCGATACCGAAACGGCCCAGGCTCTCTTTGCCCAGGCCACAACCCTGGCTCCAGCGCAGTTTAAAGACCAAATTGGTCAGATGGCAAACCAGGATCAGCCGACACCAAATGCCAGCGGCAGCGACATCATAGAGCCCGCCCCCGCTGAACCTGCACCCACCGACTCAGCGCCCTAGTTCATCGCTCTAGCTGGGGTAGACGAGGCAACCCCTCGATCGGGACGGCTTGAGGCCGCTGCACTGGCGTCCACGGGCTCAAACTCGATGTGGTTGAGCAGCGTGGTCACAAAGGCAAACAGCAGAAATGGCAGCGACAACACCAAAATTAGCCCTACGGTAGCCAGAGCAAAAATGGGCTGACGCGCCCCCATCAGCGCCAGGGATGCCGCCAAGCTGACAAACAAAATCACCAGCCAGGCGATAATTTGCCCATAAATGTCTCCAAAGGTAAGCGTGCAAGCGAAGCGATACTTATTCCCGGTATCCATGGTGTTGTCCTGCCAGAATCGATCTTATTAAAGTCAGCATATCGGCCTCACCTAGACCGCTGTGGTTTCTCAACATTTCCATAAGAGTTGCAATGAAATGTTGCAGCCCATACATAGATATAGGCCGGGCCATGGGGTATCAGTACATTTTGTTTTACAAGCCCTACAACGTACTCAGTCAGTTCAGCTCGGGAAGCACCCCGCCCGCTGCTGACTCAGCCCCCCGTCTAACGCTTAAGGACTTTATCCCGATCGCCGATGTTTACCCCGTCGGCCGTCTCGATCGCGACAGCGAAGGGCTAATGCTGCTGACCGACAACGGTCGAGTCCAGCATCGGCTCAGCGAGCCCCGCTTCGGCCACCGCCGCACCTATTGGGTGCAGGTCGAGCACTTGCCGTCAACCGCCGCGATCGCGCAGCTGCGGCAAGGAGTAACCATTAAGGGCTACCGCACCCTGCCCTGTCAGGTTGAACTCATGGCGATTGCACCACCGCTGTCGGAACGAGACCCGCCCATTCGCGATCGCCAGAGCATCCCCACCGCCTGGCTCGAAATGACCCTGCAAGAGGGCAAAAACCGTCAGGTGCGCCGCATGACCGCTGCCGTTGGCCACCCCACCCTGCGGCTGGTGCGTCAGGCGATCGCCCACCTCCACCTGGGCGATCTACAGCCTGGCCAGTGGCGGCCTGCCACCCCCGCCGAGCGGCAGGGGCTGCTGCAACTTTAGATCCTAGAGTGCGCCACACCTACGCAACTTGGCTGAGTCCGGGTCAACAATCGATCGGTTAGACAGGTCAGGGCAGGGGCATTAAGTTACCATGGGCTTGCAGTGGGGCGACCTAGAGGTGACCCGTGCGATACTTAACACACAACGGTGAGGCCAATTTACCTCCAAGGGGTGCATCGATCTGTCGTTCATGGTCTGCTTATTCCCCCAGTACCGCGCACAACTTATAGGCCTAGCGATGGGGTACACCCTACTCGCTGGCTGGCTAGCCTAACTTTGGATCATCGCTAGGATGCTAACTTGCCCCTTTTGTGAGTTTGACAATACCAATTCACAGCGATCCTGCAAACGGTGTGGCCAGCCACTCCAGCGGTGGCGAGTGATTGATATTCCCAAGGCAGGGGCCGGGGCGATCGCCCCTGGCGACCTCGACCCAGACGGCTATCTCGACTGCGATCGCCGCTACCGGCTCATGTCTCCGTCAGACAGTCAAACCTCCTTTGGTGCTACCCCTCTAGTCGTCATCGACTGCCAGCCCGCAGCCGATGCGCCACTACAAGCCCTACAGTCAGACTGGCTCGAGACTCCGGCCCTCGATCCCACAGAGCATCCCCTGGCGGCCACGGTGCCTTCTGAAGCCTATCCATACCTAGCCCTCCAGGCCGACTATTTCCCCGCCGTGCCTGAGCTGCACCATGCTTGGCAGACACCCCAGCGCACCCTTCTGCTAATTGAAGACCGCAGCATTTGGCTACCGCTAGCAGCAGGCTGGGCTGCCATAGATGACCCGCTTCAGCACCTCCAGTGGTTATTTGAGACGACGCTGCTGTGGCAAGCATTGGCCCCCTGGCAAGGGCAAGCCACCCTTCTGACCCCCCAGCGGCTTGCCCTCAACGAACATAACTTGCTCTGCCTTACCCAGATTGATCAGGTGCCTGACCCGTCGCCTCTACCCTTAGAAGCCCTAGGTCAAATGTGGCAGTCTACGCTGGGTACTGGGCAAGGCAATTTACCACCTAAAGTACAGACTCTCATCGGCCATTTGGCAGAGGGGCGGTTGAGCGACATCGACCAAGTGCAAAACACCCTGGCCGAAGCCGCCCAGGACTATTCGCCGCCTGCCGTTGATGTCGCTCCCACACTCTGGCCTAACCCCGATGAAGAGATTACCGCTTCAGATCTAGAGCCCGACCTGGAGCTTTCTGCCGCCGATCTTGACTTTGAGGCCGACGCGGTCTTTGATACCCAAGAATTGCTCGACGACGACGATGGCAATGGGCTGATGGAAACGCCAACCATGGTCTTACCCATGAAGCTGGCTCACCTTGACGATGCCGGCCAGAGCCATGTCGGTCAGCAGCGACACCACAACGAAGACTGGTTCTTTACCCAGACGCAGCTACAAAAGGTGAGCAGCCCCCAAGGCAACGTTTTGCGGTCTAAAGGACTCTATATACTCTGCGATGGCATGGGGGGGCACGCCTCGGGAGAAGTCGCCAGTCAGCTAGCGGTGCGCACGCTGCGCGACTATTTGACGCAGCACTGGAGCAGCGATCGCCTGCCGGATCACGACACCCTGGCTAAAGCAGTGATGACCGCTAACCAAACGATCTTCGACATCAACCAAGCCAATGCAACCTCCGGGGTCGGGCGCATGGGCACTACCTTAGTGATGGTGCTGCTGCACAACCTCGACATTGCCGTCGTCCATGTGGGCGATAGTCGTATATACAGCTATAACAAGCGCATGGGGCTGCGACAGCTCACCCTCGATCACGAAGTTGGCCAGCGAGAGATCAATCGCGGCGTAGAGCCAGCAATAGCCTATGCGCGCCCCGATGCTTACCAACTCACCCAAGCACTCGGGCCAAGGGGTGAAGAGGATCTCGTTCCCAGCATCGTCTACCACGAGCTCACAGAAGACACACTGTTGGTTCTGTGCTCCGACGGCCTCAGCGACAATGACTTACTAGAACGGCATACCGATACCCACATTGCCGGACTATTGAGCTCAAAGGCAAACTTAGAGACTGGTGTGGCTCAGCTCACCGATCTGGCCAACGAAAAAAATGGCCATGATAACATCACGACCATCTTGGTACGGGTTAAACTTCAACCCGACATGCTGTCAATTACGGGCTAACCGACTCGCAATTGACAAGCTGCTAATCTTCTTCCCAAGACTGCACAGATAGCAAGTCTTGGATTGGATCTTGAGTGGAAAAATCGAATTCTTCCAGTTCTTGCTTCCAGTGGGCCCAGTCATCCCCAAACAGGAAGGCAATTTTCCAAATCGGATCGCTGGGGCGAACGACTTTGGATTTTTTAACTAAGGACTCAACTTGGCGCTGAAATTTCACCATCGGGTGAGCGACAACTAAGTCGGCAATTGCTTCAGTCATATTTTCGATTTAAAAAGCTCTTCAGAACGTTGAACCGGGAGAATCTGCACACCCTTGAGACTTGCGCAGGCATTAACCCTAGATTCAGGAACACAGCATAACACAAGAATGCAATCAAGCAATTCTGTCTACGGTTATTTTTCAGAGAATTGTGGGTCTTGCCCAAAATCCAAATAGCAGTGCCCTTTCACGACTTTTATCATAACCCCAAGCGCGGCGATTGAGCGGGGGCGGATATTCTCCCTGGCGAAGGTCAGATAACCGTACCCCAGCAAGCGCGGTCTTGGGTTGACCCAATAGTCGCTAAACTAGAGACCGTATTCCTTTTTGCCTTCAGCGTTGACCCATGGCTCAAACTGATTTGTCTGCACCCCAGTCTAGTGTTCCCATGGTTCTGCCTCGCACGAGCGAGTCAGAGGCGCTTAAGCGCATTCGCCACACCTTCTCCCACGTCATGGCCATGGCGGTGCAGACCCTCTTCCCCAAGACGCAGGTGACCATTGGCCCCTCGATTGACTATGGCTTCTACTACGATTTTGACAGCCCTGAGCCCTTCACCGACCAAGACTTGAAGGCGATCAAAAAAGAGATGATCAAGATCATCAACAAAAAGCTGCCGGTCACCCAGGAGACCGTAACCCGCGATGAAGCCCAGCGCCGCATTGAAGCCTTAGGCGAACCCTACAAGCTCGAAATTTTGCAAGATCTGCAAGATCCCATCACTCTCTATCATCTGGGCGACCAGTGGTGGGATTTGTGTGCTGGCCCCCACGTCGCCAGCACCGCCGACCTCAATCCCAAGGCCTTTGAGTTAGAGAGTGTGGCCGGAGCCTACTGGCGCGGCGACGAAAATCGCGCCCAACTGCAGCGCATTTATGGCACGGCTTGGGAAACGCCAGAACAGCTTCAGGAGTACAAGCGCCGCCGCGAGGAGGCTAAGCGCCGCGATCACCGCAAGCTGGGTAAGGAGCTGGGCCTGTTTATTTTTGCTGACGAAGTTGGTCCTGGGCTGCCTCTGTGGACTCCCAAGGGTACGGTGCTGCGCTCTACCCTAGAGGGCTTTTTGAAGGACGAGCAGACTAAGCGGGGGTATTTGGGCGTGGTGACCCCCCACATTGCTCGGGTAGATCTGTTCAAGATCTCGGGGCACTGGCAAAACTACCGGGAGGATATGTTTCCGCTGATGGCCGACGATGATGCGGCCCGACTGGCGGAGGAGGGCTTTGTGATGAAGCCGATGAACTGCCCCTTCCATATTCAGATCTATAAGAGTGAGCTGAGGTCGTACCGAGAGCTACCCCTGCGGCTGGCGGAATTTGGCACAGTGTATCGCTATGAGCAGTCGGGAGAACTGGGCGGGCTTACCCGCGTGCGCGGCTTTACGGTGGATGATTCGCACCTGTTTGTGCGACCTGAGCAGCTCGATGACGAGTTTCTCAAGGTGGTGGATCTGATTCTCTCGGTGTTCCGTAGCTTGAAGCTGAAGAACTTCAAGGCTCGCCTCAGCTTTCGTGACCCTGAGTCAACCAAGTACATTGGTGGCGACGATGTGTGGGAAACCTCTCAAAACGCGATTCGCCGCGCTGTGCAGACTCTTGGGATGGACTATTTTGAGGCACCAGGAGAGGCGGCTTTTTACGGGCCTAAGCTCGACTTTATCTTTCGGGATGCCCTGGAGCGGGAATGGCAGTTGGGCACGGTGCAGGTTGACTACAATCTGCCGGAGCGCTTTGACCTGGAGTATGTCGCTGAAGACGGTTCGCGCCAGCGTCCGGTGATGATTCACCGCGCTCCCTTTGGTTCCCTAGAACGACTGATCGGCATTTTGATTGAGGAGTACGCGGGCGACTTCCCCCTGTGGCTGGCTCCGGTGCAGATGCGCCTGCTGCCGGTGACCGAAGAACAGCTGGGCTTTGCTCAATCTGTGGCTGACCAGCTTTTGGTTAAGGGCGTGCGGGTAGAGGTGGATTCTAGTGGCGATCGCCTCGGCAAGATGGTGCGCAACGCCGAAAAGGCTAAAATCCCCATCATGGCCGTAGTCGGCGCGAAAGAGCTAGAGGCCAACGCCCTCAATATTCGCACCCGCGCCCAGGGAGAGCTGGGTGCGCTGCCCGTGGTGGAGGTGGTCGATCGAGTGGCGGCGGCGATCGCCGCCCGCGAAGACTTCTAGCCCCTAGGGAGCTTCAGGCAGGTCAGACTCAATCTCGCGCAGGTCGCTGAGCGATTGCTCCATGGATTCGATCAGCGATCGCACATCTTGGTCGCTAGCTTGCTGCTGTTGCTGAGCCAGATCGACGAGCACACTCAGGCAGGAATCCATACCGGCGGCAAATTCGTAGCGGGTGACGGTGTTTTCACCGCGAAAGGTGCCGTCGGGGTAGCCGCTGACGCAGCCATAGACTCCGGCTAGATTGAGCAGAGCCTCGTAGGCCCAGTGGTCGGGCGACACATCGGTAAATGGAAGAACCCGCTGCTGTTCAGTACCCTGGGCAACGGGTTCAACGACTGTATCCCCAGCGGGATTGGCCTGGGCGGGGGCGATCGCCGCCAAAACTCCAAAGCCAAGCCCTAAAGCAACTGCACTACGTTTAACCACTAAATTTGCGTTCATCACAAAAATCCTGATTCCCCAATACTCACGAGCGATTCATCCCCTGGCCTTATCTTCAGTCTGCCAGAGGCTCCCCAAAAAGTGATAGTATCCTGGGCCTAAATGTTCCACGCCTGCCGGAGGCTTCTGTGGTGTCCATGCCAATCTCTGTTACTGTGCCCGCCACCACCGCCAACATTGGTCCCGGCTTCGATTGCCTGGGGGCAGCGCTGACCCTCTACAACCGCTTTCGCTTTACGGCTCGTGACGGGGCGGCGGGAACGGTTGCGATCGCGGTGAGCGGGTTGGAGGCTGACCGGGTGGTGACTGACGAGTCCAATCTGGTTTACAAAGCCTTCACTTACTTTTATCAGCAGCAGGGATTGGCGGTGCCAGCGGTCGAGATTGAAATTGATCTGGCCGTTCCCCTGGCGCGGGGGCTGGGTAGTTCGTCTACCGCGATTGTGGGCGGGCTGTTGGGGGCCAATGCGCTGTGCGAAACGCCCCTCGATCAGTCGGCTGTGGTGGAGATGGCGATCGCCCTAGAGGGCCACCCCGACAATGTTGTACCGGCACTAGTAGGAGGCTGCCAGCTAGCGGTTGGCAATGCCGACGGCACCGCTACTCTGTGCCCTATTCCCTGGCACCCTGACATTGTGCCGGTAGTGATTGTGCCCGACTTTGAGCTTTCGACCGCCGCCGCCCGCCAGGTTTTGCCCACCAGCTACAGCCGAGCCGACGCCATTTTCAACACCGCTCACCTGGGGCTGCTGCTGCGGGCGCTAGAGAGCGGTCGAGGCGATTGGTTGCGGGTAGCCCTGGGCGATCGCATTCACCAGCCCTATCGCCAATCCCTAATTCCGGGCTACGACGCCGTTGCCGCCGCCGCCCTGGGGGCTGGGGCCTATGGTCTCGTGATTAGCGGCGCTGGCCCCACACTGCTAGCTCTAACTCCAATCGAGCAAAGTGCTGCCGTAGGTGATGCCATGGCTACCGCCTGGAAGAATACCGGGCAGTCAACCACTGCTCATGTGCTCAGCCTAGACACCACTGGCGCTCAAGTCACCTCTGTCTAACTGCCTTCCCATGCGCCATCTCCAGCCAATTGTGGGCTGCTAGTTATGCCACTGCCGAGTAGCTCAGTGAACCGAACCACTTGGCTGGAAAGCATCCTGCCCATTCAGCTACGGCAAGACCGCTTCCTCCGAGAGAGCAGGAGCAAATGTAACGATTTAGATATTGACTTATCTAAATGTGAGTGCTCGCTGCAATTAATTCAAATATGCAAAACACCGGAAATGCTTGCATAGTCTTCATGTCAGCCGTTCAGATATCAACGTTTTGCGATTTTGGGCGAAAATTACTTATCAAATGTTTATTAAGTTTCCTATACTGAGGACGGGCGCAAAGATAGGTATATCTCTCTATCAATCTTGCAGTCCGGTTTGTCACTTCGTCGTGCCCTGTCAGGCAACGGCTCGCTCGCTGAAGTCCTCCGACCTCCTCCCCTAGGGTAGGCCGCCGCGAACAGCACAGGTAGCTCGTCTTACATAGATGTCCTACATCAAGGGTGTGTGTCCGCCTCAAACCAGACACTAAAACCGGAATCTGAATGCGCTGGCTGTTTCTGTAGTACTACTCACGCGAATTGGCATGCTAACTGAGCAATTTCCGTGGCTGACGACCCTAGTTTTATTGCCGTTACTGGCGATTTTGCCGATACCGGTGCTGCCCGATCGCAATGGGCAAACCCTGCGCTGGTATGCCCTGGGCATTGGCTTTATCGAGTTTTCGCTAATTCTCTACACGTTTATTAACTTTTATAACCTTAACCAGCCGGGTCTCCAGCTGGTAGAGCGCTACGACTGGGTACCCCAGGTGGGCCTCACCTGGTCTCTCGGGGCCGATGGCCTCGCCATGCCCCTGGTAGTGCTGAGCGGCCTGGTGACTACCCTGGCCATTCTGGCTTCGTGGAATATCACCCGCCGTCCGCGCCTCTACTTCAGCCTGCTGCTGGTGATGTACAGCGCCCAGGTTGGGGTCTTTTTGGCCCAAGACCTAGTGATGTTCTTTTTTATGTGGGAATTGGAGCTGGTGCCGGTGTACCTGCTGATTTCCATCTGGGGCGGCAAAAAGCGCCTCTACGCCGCCACTAAATTTATTCTCTACACCGCCATTGGCTCGATCTTCATTCTAGTGGCGGCCCTGGCGATGGCTTTTTATGGCGATACCGTTACTTTTAACCTGACGGAACTGGCTCAAAAAGACTATAGCCTGACATTTCAGCTGCTGGTCTACGCGGCCTTTTTAGTCGCCTTTGCGGTTAAGCTGCCGATCTTTCCGCTGCACACCTGGTTGCCCGATGCCCACAGCGAAGCCCCCGCCGCCGTGTCGATGATTTTGGCTGGGGTACTGCTGAAGATGGCAGGCTACGGCCTAATTCGCATGAATATTGAGATGCTGCCCGACGCGCACCTCTACTTCGCGCCTTTCCTGGCTATTCTCGGTGTGGTCAACGTTATCTATGCATCGATGATCGCCTTTGGCCAAGACAACCTCAAGCGCCGGATGGCCTACTCGTCGGTGGCCCACATGGGCTTTGTGCTGATTGGCTGCTCTGCTTTTACCACTCTGGGGATGAGCGGCGCTATGCTGCAAATGATCTCCCACGGGCTGATTGCGGCGGTGATGTTTTTCCTCTCTGGGGTGACCTACGAGCGCACTCAAACCCTCGATATGGATGAGATGGGGGGGATCGCGCGCAAAATGCCCACCAGCTTTGCTTTCTTTACCGCTGCTTCGATGGCGTCTCTGGCTTTACCCGGCATGAGCGGGTTTGTCAGCGAGATTGCGGTGTTCCTTGGTATGGCTATTAGCGATGTCTACAGCACGACCTTTAAGACGGTAATCATCTTCGGGGCTGCGGTTGGGGTGGTGCTGTCGCCCATTTACCTGCTCTCTATGCTGCGCCGCATTTTCTACGGTGATGCGGGTCAGGTGGTGGCTAAGGTGCCAAACATCATCGACATTCGCCCCCGCGAAGCCTTTGTGGCGGCCTGTTTGCTGGTGCCCATCATTGGCATCGGTCTCTATCCCAAGCTGGCCACTCAGGTATACGACGCTAAAACGGTTGAGGTGGCGAGTCGGGTGCAAAATATCCGGTTGGCGGCAGAACCCGCTTCTCCTCTCTATGCTCACATCATGGTGGCCCCTCGAGTGACAGTAGCCGAACTGCCCACCGTTTTGACCGCTCAAATCGACTAGACCCTGAAGCCTCGGTTCATGATCAATCGCTGCACTCTAGCCCCAGGGCTGGGGTGCAGTTTTTTTGAAAGCCCTATGGTTTTGAAGCCAATTTACCTACTGTCTCTGGGCACTCTGACAGACAAGGGCAAACCTTCAGAATGAATGACAGTAGGGCGATGGCCCTTTGGGCCGGTCTTTGACCATCGCAACTCCCCCAGGCGATCGCCAGTGACCCGACCGATAAATGCTTTGGTGCAGTTCTTCTTAGATAAGTTATGGCTCAGCAACACCAGTGTCCTCACTGCAACCATCACCACCTGTTGCGGATTGGGGTGCGCGGCATTCGCCAGTGCGCTAACTGTAAGGCCTACGTCGATGTGCGATCGCGCCACTGGCTGAAGCGTCTGATTCGCGATCGGGTTGCCTAGGTTCTCAGATTTGCCAGATTTGGGTGACAATAAAAGTGCCCTAGTTTGCGAGGCACCATGGCCGGCAAGTTTTTCCAAGAACCAGGCCCCGAACTGGCCGATCGCGTCCCTCCCGGCCAGCATTTAGCTAAAGGATTTCCGGTGCTCACCTATGGGGATACGCCCCAGGTGGCCCAGGCCGACTGGAGCTTGAGCATTACGGGGCTAGCCCAGCCCAAGATCTTTACCTGGGCCGAGATGATGGCGCTGCCCCAGGTCGAGCTCACCGCTGATTTTCACTGCGTTACCACCTGGTCAAAGCTAGACGTGACCTGGCGCGGCGTGGCTGTCACCGATCTGATGGAGCAGCTGGTGGTAGAGCCTGAGGCTACCCACGTCATGCTGCACTGCTACGGCGGCTACACCACCAACCTAACCCTGTCCGACTTTGCTCGACCCGAAAACTTTTTTGCCCATACCCTCGAAGGTGAGCCGCTGCCCGCCGAGCACGGTGGCCCCATGCGTCTCGTGGTGCCCCACCTCTACGCCTGGAAAAGCGCCAAGTGGATCAACGGTGTGGAGTTTCTCGCTGTCCCGGCCCTGGGCTTTTGGGAGCGCAACGGCTACCACGAGCGGGGCGAACCTTGGGCGGAAGAGCGCTACAGCGATCGCTAGCGATTGCCGTAACGGCCCCAGCTCAAAAAGGCTGTCACCACATAAAGCACAATGGTAGAACCAATGATAGACGGCACCAGCGGCACGCCTTGAAAGCTCCAGGTCAGCCAGGGTAGGCTAAAGCTGTATTGCTGAAGCAGGTAGTTGGCCACCCACTGCCCCACAAACACGCCGATCAGGCCAATCAGCACCAGGCCCAATAGCTTGCCGGGCACTTGTCTAGGCACCAGAATATTGGCTGCAAAGGCGCAGGCTAAGGCGATGAGAACTTGAACGAGCAGACTAATCAGGTCATCCATGGGGTTCGTGCTCCTAAAGCCAGGCGACTGGCTTGTATAGATTTACTGTACCCATCTGTGGCCCCTGCAATCTCTGAAACGAAGGCTTCGGGGTTGTTTGGGGTTAAATCCATCCCTGTATGGCGGCTTGGTAGACGGCCTGATAGCGATTTTTGGCCTGTAGTTTGGTGAGGCTATTGTTGATGTGGAATTTTACCGTACTCCCGCTGATGTAGAGGCGGGTAGCAATGTCGCGATCGCGCAGTCCCTGAGCCAGCAGCGCCATAATCTCTTGTTCCCGTTCGGACGGACGCGGCGGGCTGGAGTCACTGGAGGCTGCTTCTATCGGCTGCCCCTGGCTGACCCGCTGTACAACCTGACGCAGCTGGTCAACGTCTACTGTCCAGTCGATCACCGCTCGAGCCGATGGCGGGGGCGACGCCTTAACCCGCACCCAAATCGCGTGGGCGGCTTCCTGGGCAACGGGGCCACTGTCGGTAATGACTACGGCCTCGGGGTCGAAGGGGTCACACACCGTCAGCCGAGCTTTGTAGGCCATACAGGTAAGAGCGACCTGCACTAGAGCTGTGGTGCACTGAATGCTAACCTTTGCCCCCGGCGGCTCGCTATTGTATGGAGTTTGTAGGGCAATTTGCACCATCTGCTGCTGAGGCCCAGGCTGGGTTTGCAGACTGCCCCCTAGACAGGTGGCCATAAACCGCATCTGGTGGCAGCGCGATCGCCACTGGGCAGCCGCGTCGTCGGCCTCTTGAACCCCATTGGCTGTCGGTATCGCTACGATCGCCTCTAGCACCACATCGGTCGCACCGTAGACCAGCCGAGCGTAGTCACAGTTAAACTCGGCCAACAGCTCGGCTAACTGTACAAACACATGGCTAATAGAGGCAGACAGCGCCGTTTCGGTACCCACCAATGCCATCGTTGTGCTCTTGAGAATCGTAGCCAACTGGTCTGAGAGAATGGGTTGCTGTGCTAAGTCCCCTGCTATGGGCTGCTTGGTGTCTACGCTCAACGCCGCATCGAGGGCGATGGTAGCGGTCATGCAGAGCACCTGCAACACCTCGAGAAATTCTGCCGCCATCGGGCTGCGGCTAAAGGTGGCCAGTACCCCAATGACGCGATCGCCGGTCATCAGCGGGTAGCCCGCAAACCCCTTAATGTGGTTGGCGATCGCCCAGTCTCGATCTTTGACCCAGGCCTCTTCTGCCAGGCGATTGCTCAAAAATGGCACCCGATTTTGGGCAATTTTGCCGACCTTATAGGCCCCCATGGGCACCCGCGCAAAGGAGCCGTTGATGTGGGTGTATAGCCCCGAAGAGGCCACCAGCCGCAGGGCTGTTTGGTCAGCTTCTACAACCCAAATGCGGGCAAAGGCGCAGCCAAACTGATCGACCAACCCATTGGTGACGATCCGGGCAATGGTCTCGACATTTAAGCAGCCCGACAACCGCTGGGCAATTTTGTTGACCCGCTGCAAGTCAAGCAGCAGCCGAGTCTGGTTGGGCACATTGATGTTTGGGCTTTCCACCTCAGCAGGAGCAGCACTCACGGGTCTTCCTGGGATTTATGCCTATAGATTGAATTGAACCGGGTCAATACTCTGTATCGGCTGACACGCCCTAGGGCTTTTATGGGCGATCGTCAGCCGATTTTCTAAAACCTACGGCACAGGGAGATGGTTTCAGCCTTGGGGCGATCGCCATCAAACACTGATGGGGCTGTCAAGACTCGGTAAACTTTCTAACCTGGCCTTAGCCATATCTGCGTATTTTTTGTTAGAACGTGAGCGGAGTATGAACCACGCCCCAGGTTTGCCCGCGAGTCACCCGGATTGTGCATCTGCCTCTTGTAGTTATTTAAAGCCCCCATTTCGGAGAAGCAGATGAAGGAGAGACTTACAGGCGTTGGCCTGGCAGTTGGTACTGCCCTGACGCTGGGTATGATTTGGGCTGACTCGGCTCAGGCATTCTCGATCGGTAGCAGGGTCACTGTCGAAAATTATTTAATCGATGCCACTACCGGGAAAGAAAATGTTTTTCAAGGGCCTATACCTGTCGAAGTGATTGCAGGCCAAGAGCCGGATCTGTTTCAGTTTGGCGGCATCTGGGACATTGATTTAATAGCTGATCTAACTAAACCAAGCACTAGCTCTATTCTATTTGATTTGAATTCTATATTTGGCAACGTTGAGTCTGGACATGACGTCTATAGTTTTGTAGGACAACGGGCCATTAAGAGCATTGAGCTTACCACTTTAGGAAGCTCTACATTTCTGATTCCTCCAACCATCAATCGGCTGGGGAGTAATGGTTTTGAAGTCATATTCAGCCAGGGATTTGCCTTTCCAATTCCCGATCCCAGCATCCCGCCAAATCCAGAGGCTCCTAATTTGACGGATCCTGATACTGATCTGGGAGTGAGGATTAGCTTGGTTTTAGAACCAGCGCCTGTGCCTACCCCAGCGTTGCTGCCTGGTTTGGTGGGCATGGGTTTGGCGGCATGGCGTAGGCGGCGCAGCGGTGACCAGAATACCTAGCTGGGCCTAGGATTCTTCAGCACTGGAATGACTGGCTGCGGTAGAGCTGTTCTTGAACCGTTCTTTGGCCGCAGTAAAGGCTTCTGCCATAGCGGTTTGGATGCGATCGGGGTCGGGCTTTTTGCCCCCCATGAGGTCGCCAAAGTAGACGCAGGCTCCTTCGCCTAGAGCCCAGGTGTAGGCGGCGGCCCAGGAGGCGGCGACGACGCTGCCAAAGCCGGGGATGAATTTGATCAGTTCGCGCCCCACGGCCTGGGCAAAGAAGCCGCCTGCGATCGCGCTAATCAGTCCCCCCGCCTGGGACGGGCTGAGGGTTTGGCCGTAGAGCTTGCCTAACAGCCCCACCATCGACACCTGAAGCGCCGTCAGCACTGGCATGGTGGCAAAGGGCAACGGCACCGCCCCCAGGGTGGCCGCGATCACTGCAAAGGCAGAAATATAGTGCCGTCCCACATCGCGGTAGAGGTTGCCGAGCTGGTTGGCGGCTTCGGCCTGCTCGTCGAGCAGCTGGTAGAGGGCTTGGGCCTCGGCCTCGGGCAGCAGGTCGGCCAGGGCGTCGCGCAGGGTATCGAGGCCATAGAGCACAGGGTCAAAGCCGTCTTCTTCGAGGGTGAAGTCGATCAGCACGGTGCGATCGACTAAGTCCTCAAAATTGGCTTGCACCGCTGCAAAGGGCCGCTGTACGGCCTCTAGTTCAGGGGGGTAAGGGGGGTGATCGGCCTGGCTGGGGGGATAGACCTCATGGCTGGAGGTGACGACCAGCAGGCAGGGCACGGCGGGAAACTGCTGGCGCAGGCGGGCGGCGATTTGCCACAGGGTATCGGTGGCAAAGTCGTTGATTTTGACTGTCAAGATCAAAATGCGCGCGGTACGAGTGTCGCTGCTGAGGTCGTTGACCAGTTCGGCAATGATGGCTTCGGTGGCCTGAGCCACATCCCCTAGCCCCACGGTATCGGTAAAGATCAGCAGGGGCAGATCGTCGGAGGGGTAGGCGTAGCGCTGAGTGTTTTGGGTATGGGGTTTGAACCCCTGGCCAATGATGTCGGCGGAAACCCCGGTCAAACCCCGCACAATGGAGCTTTTACCCGACTGGGGTTTGCCAATTAGCAGAGCTTCGGTGGTGGGCAACTGCTGGCGCACCGCCGCCAAAATTTCGACCACCTTGTCATCGTCGATGTTAAACCAGCGGCTGAGCTGTTGGTCGGGCCGTAGCTGTCCGAGGCGATCGCGCAATAGCTGCCAGGCTTCCGTTACCGGAGCGGCCCAGGACGGGCTGCCACTGGGGCGGTCATTTTGGGGATTAGGTTTGGGGGAATCGCCCATGTCCACGCTCTACTGCGGCTGACAAGCTATGGTCATCATGCCATGCCCGGCCCATTTCGGCAGACCCAGGTGCCAATACCGAGGCGTCAAAGGGTTCCCCAGGCTAGTCGTCAAGCAGCACCGAAGGATTGCCGGGGAGGGTAGCGGGCTGGTTTTTTTTCGTCCCCGCCGAGCGGTTGCTGCGGCTGTCGAGCTTGCCTTGGGCAATGGGGACGGTGAAGTGAAACTGGCTGCCCTTATTTTTGCCCTCCGACTCGGCCCAGATGGTGCCGCCGAGTCCCTCCACAATTTGACGACACATGGCCAGGCCCAGCCCGGTGCCGCCGGTGGTGCGGCGCAGCGCTCCTTCTTCTTGGTAAAAGCGGTCAAACACTACATGTAGGCGGCTGGGCTCAATGCCGCGTCCGGTGTCGGCCACGGTAACTTGCAGATGGGTGGGGCTAGAGCGAGTTACTTGAATGGTAATTTTGCCGGTGGCCGGGGTGAATTTTTGGGCATTGTCGAGCAGTTTGGCCAACACCTCAACCAGCCACTCGCCATCAGCCCGCACCAGGGGCACCTGCTTGGGAATTTTGACCTTGATGGTAGGGATTTCGGCGCTGTCCTGGCTGCCGTGGATGCTGCTGAGGGCCAGGTCAACGCACTCTTGGATGGAGAGCGACTCCAGATTCCACTCGACGCGACCGCTTTCGAGCCGCGACAGGGTGAGGAAGTCTTGCACCAGCTTGCGCATGCGCTCGGCATCTTCGAGGGCCGATTGCAGCATAATCTGCCGCAGCTCGTTGGGCATGTCGGGCTCGGTGGACAGGCTTTCGAGGCACACCTGAATGGTGGAAAGGGGAGTGCGCAGCTCGTGGCCGGTGATGGCGATCAGGTTGGCCCGGGTGCGATCGAGGGCTTCGAGCTGCTGGTTGAGATCTTGCAGGTTGGCGTAGGCCTCGGCCTGGATGATCGCGACGCTGAGCTGGGTGGCGATCGCATCGACCAGAGCCGTATCGTCTTCGCTCCAGTCGTAGGGCTGGGGCTGGCAGTGGTGTAGCTCAATCATGCCCACCAGTCGGCCCTGGTAGGTGAGGGGCACAATCAGCCACGACTGAATCTGCCAGCGCTCAATCAGGGGTTGAATGGCCTCTAACTCATAGCTAAAGGGCGATTCGCGATCTTGGGTGTCGGCAATGGCGACAATTTCTTTGGTGTCTTGAATGTAGTCAAATAGGGGATTGGTGGCCAGGGGCCAGGTCTCACCCAGCAGCGACTCAACGTTGCTGTTGAGATGCTGGTGGGCAATGACTACCGTGGCATCGGTGGCGCTACAGGGATAGATCAGGCAGCGGCAGACATGCAGCGCTTGGCCCAGTTCTCGGGCGGCTTTGGCGAAGATTTCGTCGGCGTTGAGCGACTGCCGCACCACCGAGGTAATGGAGTTGACCAGACGCTCGCGCCGCTCTTGGGCGGTAATCGCCTTATAGGCTTTGAGCAGCTTGTACTGCCCCGCCTGGAGATAGGTGACCAGTCGCTGGGTGAAGGGGTCAGGCCCACCGCTGCCGTCGAGGCGTTCGGTGGGGGTTAGGGTTGGGTCGATGTAGCGCTGACGGGCGATCGCCAGTTTGGCAGTCAGATCAGGCCGGTACTCGGCAATGCGATCGAGCAGTAGCGCCGCCGCCGTTTGACTGACGTAGCGATCCTGAGTCCACACTCCCTCAAAGCGGCGGGTTTGATCGAGGTGGGGGCCATCGATGGCCGGTACGGGCGATCGCTCCCGGCAAATTAAACAGGCGCTGTAGTCAGCCCCCACCACCACCAGGTGCCACTCCTGGGTGAGAGCATCGTCGGGTTCAAAGGCGATCGTTTCGTAGTTCTCAGAGCGGCTGACAAAGCTTGTACCCAGGGCCGACAGCACGTAGACCTGGTCAGTCAGCTCGGCAATGCGCAGGTAGCGGTTGGCCTCCTGCAAATAAAACCGCTCCTGCTGAAAACTGGCAATCACTAAAAATTGCGCTGTTCCCGCCAGCACGTGATCTTCCATCGCGTGGGACAACGCGGTCAGAGACGTCTTGAAGTAAAGGCTAGGTCTCAGCTGGGGAATTGCGGTCAGCAATTCTTCCACTACAGAGGTGGAATGGCTCATGGTTCAGTTCAGGGAACCGTCGATTCAAAGGTTCTGCCCTGGCGCTCTCTAGAGAACCCCCAGGAGACCCGGTCGCATCGGCAGCAGTTACTCTCACCTAGCCTACCAGTTGCCTCCTTTCCCAGTAGATATATTGTAACCATTTGCCAAAATCGGCCCTTGGCAGTGCAGCATGCCTATTTCGTACGCCATAGCGGCGATCAAAAAAGCACCCGCGCAAGCTGCGCGAGTGCCTCAACACTATGGTGCTAACCCAAAGCAAAAACTAACGCTTTGGGAAAAGCTACATCACACCCGTCATATCACTGGTGTCTTTGAGAAAGCCACTGTAGGCCTCCATACCGTGCTCACCAATATCTAGACCTTTCATCTCTTCTTCAGCGCTGACCCGCAGGCCTAGCACAGACTTGAGAATCAGCCAGAAAATGGAAGAAATTACGACTGTGAACAGACCAATGGTCAAAATGCCGAGGATTTGTACTCCTAGCTGACCTAAGCCACCCCCGTAGAACAGCCCAGCGATACCTTCACCCCCTTGGGTGAAGTTGTTGGGGTTGGCAAACAGACCCACGGCCAGGGTACCCCAGATGCCGCAGACCAGGTGCACAGAGGTCGCGCCCACAGGGTCATCGATTTTGATGCTGTCGAAAAAGCCCACCGAGAACACAACGAGGATGCCTGCAACCAGACCAATCCAGAATGCCCCGGCGTAGCCAACAACAAAGCAGCCCGCTGTAACCCCCACTAGACCAGCCAAAATGCCGTTGATGGTCATCGAAAGGTCAGGCTTGCCGCTCAGAGCCCAAGAGGTAAAGGTAGCTGCTACACCACCGGCAGCAGCAGCCAGGTTAGTGGTCACTGCAATGTAGGGCACCGCCAGATCGGCGGCTAGCTGAGAACCGGGGTTAAACCCAAACCAGCCCAGCCAAAGAATTAGACAGCCCAGGGTAGCAATGCTCAGATTGTGACCGGGTAGAGCGCTGACTTGTCCTTCTGCGGTGTACTTACCCATGCGGGGCCCGAGGAAGGCAGCACCCATCAAGGCTGCCCAGCCGCCGACGGAGTGCACAATAGTAGACCCGGCAAAGTCATGGAAACCCAGCTCAAACAGCCAGCCGCCGCCCCAGAGCCAGTGCCCCGTAATGGGATAGGCAATAGCGGTCAGCAAAACGCTGAAGATAATAAAATCGACCAGTTTGATGCGCTCAGCCACAGCTCCCGACACAATGGTGGCGGCTGTACCGGCGAAGGCCGCCTGGAATAGGAAGAAAGTGTCCTTTGACAAGTTGAGACCGTCGGGCCCCAGACCGTAGAGCTCAGGCGCACCACCGAGAAAGAAGCTGCCCCAGCCAATCCAACCGTTACCGTTGGCTCCGAACATAAGCGAGAAGCCGATGAACCAGAAAGATAGAGTCGCCAGAGCAAAAACGATCAGGTTCTTGGTCAACACATTGACGGCATTCTTTTGCCGACAGAAACCCGTTTCTAGCATGCCGAAGCCGGCATTCATGAAAATTACTAAGAAGGCAGCAATCAGCACCCAAATGTTGTTGAGGGTGACTTGCACATCAGCCGCAGTCAACTCTTCCTGAGCCTGAGCCGCTACTCCCCAGGTGGCCAAAATAACCAGCGTCAGAGGGATGCAGGCTACCCAAGCCCAGCCGCCAACGCGGCCAAACAGACGCTTAATCGCCTGGTCAAAGGGCGGCACACTGGCGCTCCAGAAGCCGGGTTTAGACCGCCTCCGGAACTTAGAACGATTACGCAACACTAAATTAGACATCTCAACAGACGTTCCTTCAACACAATCAGACAGTGAACACGGCCTACCGTTTCTAGACCTGCACCCTCAGCCGCACGGCGGTGAGACAGACCCGTATGGGAGCTAGAGCCCACAGAATTAATGATTTCTGCGAACCGGTATGCAAAAGTTGCAAGTTTCTAACGGCAGCTAACGTTAGCCGAAAAATGCCTTTAGAAACCTACGCCAATCTGCCTGGGCATTTTTTCGACGCTGGCAGGCAGAGGGATTTGCGTATAGATAGAACATGTTGATTCCATCAATTCTGAGGCAGGCAATCTGTATCAGGCGATACACAAGGCTCCGCAAGACCGCTGCATCCCCCGTGTAGCCCTGAAAACATAGGGTTAATTAATCACAAATTGGTCCTTTGCCAAAGGTGTTTTAAGGCAAATCGCGGTTGAGAGAGCGTCGTTGAGAGGGATTAGCCCTGATTTTGCAGATAGCTTTGGGGACCGATCTGGTCGAGTTTTTGCTGCTTAGCCATCACCGATGCCTCTAGTTCGCGGCGGTACTCGGTGACTCGATCGAGGAGAACAGGGCGACCTGTGGCCAAGATCTGCACCGCCAGCAGCCCGGCATTCGTCGCGTTGCCAATGGCTACCGTGGCCACCGGAATGCCCGCTGGCATCTGCACAATCGAGTAGAGGGAATCGAGCCCCTGCATGGTGCGGCTGACGACCGGGACGCCAATTACCGGCAGCGGGGTGAGGGCGGCGACCATGCCGGGCAGATGGGCGGCTCCGCCGGCCCCGGCAATGATCACCTTGAGGCCGCGATCGCGGGCAGTCTGGGCATAGGTGACCATGCGCTCGGGGGTGCGGTGGGCCGACACAATGGCGACTTCGTGGGCAACCCCAAACTCGGTGCAGACCTCAATGGCGGCGGCCATGGTGGGCAGGTCTGAATCACTGCCCATAATGATGCCGATTTCGGGGCTAAGGTTAGGGCTAGTCATCGCGTTCACCGCTGGAGAATAGGGCCTTCCCATCATGCCACTGGCGGGTTCTAGCCATTGCTCCCCTAGGGATTTTGGTGGGCATTTTAGGAAGATTGCGTTTCGTTGCGAGCCGTTTTGGCGCAGCAAAACATCATAGAATTTTACAGAAGTTAGCAAACCCCAAAGCCCGCCCATGACTGCCACTGACGATAAGACCGTAGTTCGCGAGTATTTCAACGCCATTGGCTTTGACCGTTGGCAGCGCATCTACGGCGATGGCGAAGTCAACAAAGTCCAGCTCGACATTCGTAAGGGTCACCAGCGCACCGTAGACACGCTGATGGGCTGGCTAGAGGCCGACGGCAACCTGGCTGGGCTCACCTGCTGCGATGCGGGCTGTGGTGTGGGCAGTCTGACCATTCCCCTGGCCCAGGCAGGAGCGATGGTCTATGCCAGCGATATTTCCGCCAAAATGGTCGAAGAGGCCCGTCAACGCGCTGAGGTAGTCTTAGAAGGGCAAAACCTGCCCACCTTTGAGGTCAGAGATCTAGAAGAATTGGCCGGTCACTACCACACGGTGATTTGCCTAGATGTGCTGATTCACTATCCCCAAAACCAGATGCAGAGCATGATCAGCCACCTGGGGTCGTTGGCCGAGTCGCGCCTGGTCATAAGTTTTGCGCCCAAGACCGTGTTTTATAGTGCCCTGAAGAAGGTGGGTGAGTTCTTCCCAGGGCCGAGCAAAGCGACGCGAGCCTACCTACATCGGGAGGCGGATATTGTGAAGGCTCTGGAGGCCGATGGCTGGCGTATTGAGCGACGGGCGATGACTAAGTCTCAGTTTTATTTCTCCCGTCTGATAGAAGCAGTCAAGACCGCGTAACCCAGCAACACCAGGCAGTTATGACAGTGGAACGGCTCTTTATTGCGATCGCAGCGGTACTGGGCGGCACCGCCGTAGCAGCGGGGGCCTTTGCCACCCACGCCCTCAAACCTCAGCTCAGCGAGCGTCTGCTCACGGTGTTTGAAACCGCCGCCCGCTACCAGATGTACCACGCCCTGGCCCTGCTGCTAGTGGCCCTAGTGCGGCACCAGGGGTTAGGTGCTCCCGGCCTACTCACCGCCTCGGGTTGGGCTCTGATCGCCGGTACGGCCCTGTTCTCGGGCAGCCTCTACGCCCTGGCCCTCACCGGTCAGAGCGTGCTGGGGGCCGTGGCTCCTATTGGTGGCACGGCTCTCATGGTGGGTTGGGGGTGCCTGGCGGTGGCGGGGCTGCTGCGATCGGGAGACGCCTAACAAAACGGTGGAGAGGATGAGGAAAGAAAAAGTCCCTTCGCTTACCCACCCCCTCACTCACCCACCCCAGGCGGGCAGGCTATGATAACCCTGTGTCACGCCGGGCCGCTATGTTTGAATACCTATCGCCGCGATCGCTGGCTACGCCCCAGGAGGTGATCGAGTACCTGGAACTCCAGCAGGCCGCCCAAGACTTTCGCCTGGAGGTAGAGCATCGGATCAAGCTAGACGCCTACTACCAGTGGTATGACCAAGTGGCCGCCGAGAATCGGCGCGATCTGGAGCAGATGCGATCGGAGGTCAATGTACTGGCCTGGGTTAGCCGCCGCTCTGCCTAAAAATCAGCCAAGCAGGGATGCAATCAATTTTGGGAGAGCTGTAGAGCCCAGGGCTAGAGGGCTTCTAGCTCATCTCGCTTGAGGTGGGCGCGCATGGGCCGCTTGGCTCCCTCGACCTCAAACTCCACCTGAACTGGAAAGTTGGGGCTGATGGGGCGGCCTTTGTAGTCAGCGAGAATATTCAAAACGACCCCCTCTAGACCTTGGGCATCGAAGGCTTCGTTGCGGTGCAGCGGGTGGTGATAAAAAATAACTGATTCTTTGATTCGGACGCGATCGCCAACATTCATAACACACACTCGCTCTTACTCGATCCTCCCTAGCGCCTGGTGACCAGGTGGGGGCTTGCTTTTTTGTAGCCTTATTATCTTTGCACAGGTTGGACGCTTGCACGTGGGCGCTGTCGATTAGGTCGGGCTGTTCCCTGGCTGAGGGCCGTAGGGCTGCATAATTTCGTCCAGGCGCTGGGCCATGGCGGCCATTTCGGGGTCGCGGCGGGCCACCAACTGGGTGCGATCTTGAAAGGCCTGGCCAATCTCGGTGTCGTGCAGCAAGTGGCGGGCCTGGTTGAGCAGCTCGGGGGCGCGCTCTAGGGGCTGGGGCTGTTTTGACATCAGCACCTCGTCGATCTGCACAATTAGCTGAGAGATGGGCCGCAGCCAGCTAAACTGCTCATGGTTGAGCACCAGGCGCAGGTAGTCGCCTTTATTGGCGATCGCCCCGTGGCTGGCCTCGTAGCGGTCTTTCTCGGCATCCATCAAAATTTTGTGGGCCTTCAGCAGCAGTGGCCGAAACTGGCGCAGGGGTTCAAAGGCCGGATCGGTCGCAGGATTACCAACAGTCATCTAACTCTCGCGCAGGCATACATTACTCCCTTCACCATTCCACGAAAAGAGAGCGATTTCAAGCGGCAGGGCTCTCGGTGTGGCTCTGGGGGGAGGTAGCCCTCATGGGATGACTGGGTTTGGTGTCACAATAGCCCTACGTTCCTTTTACACGGTCATGGACTTTACCACCGTTCACCCAGGGCAGCTTGCCATTATTGCTAACGATTTCGATGCCCGGCCCATGAGCTTTGTGCAAGACGGCGATCGCCAGGGCTACGAACCTGCCGTGGCGCGGGCGGTGAGCGAGGTGCTGGGGCTAGAGCCGGTTTGGTTTGACTGCCCCCCCGAAGAGTATTACCCCACCCTCAGCACCGGCGACTATGACGTGGTGTGGTTTAGCCAGGCCATTACCCAAGATCGCCGCGCTTGGGCCGACTTCACCCGTCCCTACGGGCGCTTCGATGAGGCCGTGCTGGTGCGCGAAGACAGCCCGATCCACACGCTGGCCGACCTGGCGGGCAAGCGGCTCGGGTCCCTGGCGGGCAGCCGTCCCCTGGCCCTCACCGAGGCCCTGCCCGACCTGGAGTGGGTGCCATTCAAAGGGGCAGACCACACCCGGCCCACTCTGCTAACGGCCCTGGCCCAGGGCGCGATCGATGCCCTGGTGGGTGATGCCCTGCTGCTGCTTACCGCCGAGGCCGATACCACCAGCCTGCGGGTAGCCTTTCAGATGCCCACCCAAATTCCTTTTGGCATTGGGGTGCTGCCGGGCAACCGAGAACTGCTAGAGGCGCTCAACCAGGCGATCAATCAGCTGATTATGAACGGCACCCTGGCTAAGCTGTGGGCTCAGTGGATTTCCTACAAGCCGTTTCCGTTTTAGCGGGGCTAGGCTGAGGCAATTGGGCAATAAACGCCGTGGCGTCTGCCACCGAGAGGGGGCGAGAGAAGTAATAGCCCTGCCCCGCCTGACACTGGTGGGTCTGAAGATAGACGGCCTGTTCGGCGGTTTCAATGCCTTCGGCCACTACCGTTAAATTGAGGTTGGTGGCCAGACTGATAATGGCTTTGACGATCTCGTAGTCGCCTGTGCTCGGGCCGGAGCGGTGCAGGTTGGTGATAAACGACTTGTCTATTTTGAGCACGTCGATGGGAAACCGGTGCAGGTAGCTGAGGGATGAGTAACCAGTGCCAAAATCATCCATACAGATCGCAATGCGCCGCTGGCGCAGCTGTTGGAGCAAGTCAATGGCCATCTGGGCGTTTTGAATCAGCACGCTTTCGGTGATTTCGACCTTCAGATGCTTCCCCTCCAGGCCGTTGCAGCCCAGGGCGGCATCGATTTGCTGAATCAGATCTGGGCGCACAAACTGCTTGCCCGAGAGATTGACGCTGACGGTGAGAGCGTGGCTAGAGGGATGCTCGTGCTGCCAGCAGCTCAGCTGACGACAGGCTTCGTTTAGAGTCCACAGGTCGAGGGTGGTAATCAGCCCAGTATTTTCGGCGATGGGGATGAAGTCTAGGGGGGACACCAGTCCCCGACGAGGATTTTGCCACCGCACCAGCGCCTCAAACCCCTGGATAGCGCCGGTGACCAAATTGATAATGGGCTGATAGTAGAGCCGCAGCTCGAACCGCTCTAACGCTCGGCGCAGTTCGTTTTCAAGCTCCATCTGCTGCATCACCAGGGTGTGCATGGGAGCGTCAAAGATGGCGTACTCGCGGTTGCTGCCCTTGGCTTTGTACATGGCGATGTCGGCATCGCGCAGCACTTGGTTGGGGTCGGTGTAGGTGGTGTCGCTGAGGGCAATGCCGATGCTGGCGTGGATAAACACCTCGTGCCGTTCGAGCAGCACCGGGCTTTCGAGAATGGCGTGAATGCGCTGGGCCATGGTGACGGCAACGGCGGCATCGCTGAGGTTAGCCAGCAGCACCACAAACTCATCGCCCCCCAGCCGGGCGGCGACATCCACCGGGCGCAGGCAGGTTTGCAGCCGCTGGGCCACCACCTGAAGCAGCCGATCGCCGATCGCGTGGCCCAGGCTGTCGTTGATCACTTTGAAGCGGTCGAGGTCGAGAAACAGCAGGGCAAACTGGTTATCGCAGCAGAGGTCAGGCCGCTGATTGGGCGCGGGGAGAGCCAGGGGGGCGTGGTTTTCGCAGTGTTGGTGCAGCTGGTCGAGCGCCTCAGACAGCCGTTCTAAGAACAGCGTTCGGTTGGGCAGCCCGGTGAGGCGATCGTGGGAGGCGTCGTAGCGCAGCTGCGCTTCAAGGCGTTTGCGCTCGGCCAGTTCGAGCTGGGCTTGGGCATAGAGCTCGGCCTGGTGAATGGCGATCGCCAGGTGGTCGGCTAGCCGCTTAATCAGCTTGATTTCGGCCTCGCTCCAGCGACGGGGGCCAGGGCACTGGTGCAGGCTCAAAATGCCCTTCACCACGCCCCGATAGCGAATGGAAACGGCCAAAATAGCACCGATGGAAAGCTCTCGGGCCAGGGGCAGGTTGGGCACCAAGGTCGGTTCAAGGCCGACATCATCCACCACCACCGGCAGGTCTTCGGCCAGCACCCGCTGGGCGTGGGGATTGCC
The DNA here is from genome assembly GCF_034932455.1 of Leptolyngbya sp. CCNP1308. Lineage (NCBI taxonomy): Bacteria > Bacillati > Cyanobacteriota > Cyanophyceae > Leptolyngbyales > Leptolyngbyaceae > Leptolyngbya > Leptolyngbya sp. CCNP1308. The sequence goes on from NZ_JAYGIH010000036.1 coordinate 199,397, forward strand.
CTCGATCGGGATGGTCTGCCCCTGTAAACTGCTGATGCCGGGCACACTGGCCGCATTGGTGTGCACTAAAAACGCGTCGGTGGCCTGACAGAGAATCACCAACCCTCGGCTGGCTTGAAAGGTGTGCAGCATCTCGGTCGCTGCCCGCTGAAGCAGCGTCTTCAGCTCCAGGCTGTCGCCAATGGCACCAATGATGTTGTTGAGCAGCTTTTCCTGCTGGGCTAGGGTGGCGGTTTGAGCCAGCAGCTGACTCTGCTGGAGGGCAATGGCCACCTGATTGGCCAGCTGAGCCACCAGGGCGCGCTCCTTGGGCTGCCACAGGCGCGGGCTGCGGCAGTGGTGAACGCACAGCAGCCCCCACAGATCGCTGCCGCAGTTGATCGGCACCACCAGATTGGCCTGCACCTGAAAGCTCGCTAGCAGCTCGCGATAGCAGGGGTCGATGGTGGCCTCAGCCAGGTCGTTGACACAGTGGGTGCGCCCCTGGCGGTAACGGTCAACCAGCTCAGGCCTGGTCAGAAAGCAGGTGTCTTCGATGGTAAGCCCCAGGGTCACCTGCCAGGGGGGCAGCACGGCTTCGACCACCATGGTGCCGGTGAGGTCGGCGTTAAAGCGATAGATGAGCACGCGGTCGGTCTGCAAAAACTGCCGCACCTCGGTAACGGTCGTCTGCAGGATTTGATCGACCTCTAGTGACTGGTGAATGTGCTGGGTGATGGTGCGAATCAGGCGCTCTTCTTCGGCCCGGCGACGCAGCGCCGCCTGGGCCCTGGCCAGGGGAGTAATGTCGGTGGCCACCGACCCGAGAATGGTAGTGCCATCGGCTTCTCGACTGACCGGAAACAGCACCGAGCGAAAGACCCGCTGCTCTCCCCCAAGGGACAGGGTATCTTCTACGGTGAGAGGGGCTTGGGTGGCCACGATGTGCTGTACCCGCTCCATAAACCGGTTAAATACCGAAGGCGGCAGCAGATCGGCAAAGGAGCGCCTTACCAAATCGTGGGGATGCAGTCCAAACTGGTCGGCGGTGGCTTGGTTGACCTGCCGATAGTGCCCAGTGGAGTCAAAGATGCTGACCAGGGCCGGGGCGTTGTCAATAAACGCCTGTATCTGCTGGTTGGCCCTGGTCAGGGCTTGCTCGGTTTGCTTGTGTTCAGCGTCAAACCGGCCTCTTGCGCTGGCATCGATCACCACGATATCCCAGGCAATGGCCCCGCTATCCAGGCGTTCGGGGCAGCCGATGCCCTGGAGCCAGGTCTGCCGCCTTGAGGGAGCCCGCAGACGCCACTCGCAAAACCAGGGGGTGAGGGTCATGCCAGACTGCTGAAGCAGCCCCTGGACGGTGCTGCGATCGTCAGGATGCATGGTCTGCCACAGCTGTTGGGGATGTCCCTGCAGCTGGGCTGGCTCTAGATCCCAAATCTCGGTACAGCCTGGGCTGACGTAGGTAATATCGTCGCTGCCGGAGGGGTGCTGCACGTAGCGCAGCAAGACCCCCGACAGGTTGGCCACCACCCGCTGTAGGTGGCTTTCACTGACTTGCGGCTGGCGGTCGGCCTGGCGTTGAGTGGTAATGTCTTGCCCAATGCTGGTCAGGCGCTGCATGCGGCCGTCGGCGCTGGTTAAAATGGTGTTGTTCCAGGCGATTCGGCAGCGACCGCCGCTGCGGGTCAAAATGTCGGTTTCGTGGCGGGTGGGGAACTGGCCCTCGGCTATGGCCCCCTGCCACAGATCGCCCAGTGCCTGCCGATCTTCTGGGGGAATCAACAGCCCAAGCCATCTGCTGCCCACGACCTCATGGCGCTGCCAGCCGGTCAGATTCAGCAGGTAGTCATTACAGAACACAATGCGGCCGTCGCTATCGACCACAAGCCCAGCTAAGGCCATGGTCTCGATTACCGCCTGAAAATGCTGTTCTGATACCTGAAACTTCCCAGTTTGGCCATCAACTGACTGGGCGTCAGGGCTACCCGCTAGGCGATCGGTGTCAGGCGAAGAATTGCAGTCATCGGTCATACAAGACGTTTTTAGGGGCGAGAGCAGCCTGAAAGAGGCCACGTAAACTAGAGGCGTTCCCAGCTCATTTTTCCCACCCTGCGACCGGTTACTGGGGTGACCGTTCATAGGTCTTAATGGTTTCTATGGTAGCTAATGGCACCCGACCTTGACGATCCCGGTGCGATCGCACTGCCAACGTGAATCGGCCCTGGGTGCGATCGCACCCAGGGCCGGTCTGTCAGGGTTTTTGTGTGGGCCAAAGCCGGGGCGATCGCCCAGATGCGGTCTAGAGAAACTGCTGCCAGTTTTCGCTGCGAAACAGGGCGCGCTCAGCCTTGCGGCGGCGCTGTAGGCCGGGCATAATGTTGCCCCCCGCATATACCCACTTGGCAAACTCCTCCGACGCGCCAGCTATGTCGCCAGCGTTGAGCTTCTTCAGCAGAGTAGACGACTGCAAATTGCCGGGGCCAACGTTAAAGGTAAACGACACCAGGGCCGAAAACTGGTCGCTGGTCAGCGTCCGCGTCACGTTATCAGAAACGGCCTTTTCGTACTTTTTGAGGTCACGCTTGAGAATTTCTTCGGCCTCGGCACGGCTAATCGTCAGCCCACGGTAGACCTGCGGTGCCCCCGCAGAGGAGGTATGACCGTAGCCAATCGTCCAGGGTTCGCCCCCGGTACCGGGGTCAGGGTAAGCGCTGAGGCTGAGTCCCTCAAACCCCTTGACGATCGCTAGACCCGCTGCATTGATGACGTTGCCTGGCGGTGGCGGTGGGGGCGGCGGCGGCATCGGCTGGGGCTCAGGCCCCCCGGTGCCAATCGACACCGTCATGGCGCGGGGGTAGTCAGCCCGCTGAAACCACGACTTGATGCTGCCGATGTTGACCACCTGCTCCTTCGGGTTGTTGCTCGACGGATATTTTGTGATGCGAGAGATCCAGTAGCCTCCCTGCATCAGGTAGATGGCAATGTCTGTCTCTTTAATCCAGGTTCCCATGTGACCTCCCCGAGGCAGTCCGCATACCAGGAATTTACAATACTTTCGGAATAATGGGCCATTGAGTTCTATTGAGTTCTACTATTTTGCCCTCTCCTAGAAGAATGATTTCATCCTTCTTAGGCCCACCGATCGCCCCTGCCCTAGGGGCAAAATCGGCGAGAGCGCGGCGGCAGCCATGGGGATTAACCGGTTCAGGCCGGCTCATCTGCTAAGGTTTCGATCGGTAGTTCGACCGGTCGGTGGGCCAATTTTCTGTTACCTTTCCTGCGGGTTGTGCTTGCCGCCCAGAGCGGCTTGGCAGAATGATTTTCCCCACTGGCCGCCAGACAGGCGGTTGAGTCGTTAAGATATTCAAAGATTAGTATTGTTAAACTCAACTGTCTTTTCTGGTGGCTAGTTAACTCTATGGCTTTGCTCTCAGCAACCGCAGATCTGCCTTCTCGCCTGGTGTCGCCCACCATTCGTCGTCTGCCCAACGGCCTTACGGTCATCGCTGAGCAAATGCCCCTAGAGGTCGTCAACCTCAGCCTGTGGCTGCGGGTGGGCTCAGCGGTAGAAAGCGACGCCATCAACGGCATGGCCCACTTTCTAGAGCACATGATTTTTAAGGGCACCCAGCAGCTGCAGTGCGGCGAGTTTGAGCGCCAGGTGGAAGAGCGGGGCGCTTTTACCAACGCCGCCACCAGCCAAGACTACACCAAGTACTACATCACTACAGCACCCCAAGATTTTGCCGCCCTCGCCCCGCTGCAAATTCAGATGGTGATGGCCCCGCGCCTCAGCGACCACGACTTTGAGCGCGAGCGCCCAGTGATTTTAGAAGAAATTCGCCGCGCCGACGACAACCCCCGCCGCCGCACCTACTCCCGCACCATGGAGCTGGTGTTTGACCGGCTGCCCTACCGCCGCCCCGTGCTGGGGCCGACTACGGTAGTCGAGGGGCTCACCCCCGCCCAAATGCGCGAGTTTCACAGCACCTGGTACCAGCCCCAGAGCATGACGGCGGTGGCCGTGGGCAACCTGCCGGTCGAAACCCTGATCGCCACGGTAGCCGAGGGCTTTGAGCAGGCGATGGCCCAGCGATCCACAGCCCTCGACGCCACTGACTCCATTGAGCGGTTTAAGCCCCTGCTGCCCGGCGACCTAGAGCCGCCCTTTGCGGCGGTGCGGCGGGCCGTACATGTCGATGCGGCCATGACCCAGGCGCGGCTGGTGATGACTTGGCGGGTGCCCGGTGTCGCCAACCTCGAAGACACCTACGGCCTGGATATTTTGGCCTCAATTTTGGGCCGGGGGCTGACCTCGCGCCTGGTGCGCGACCTACGGGAAGAGCGCAAGCTGGTGACCAGCATTAGCTGTACCAACATGACCCTGGCCCACCAGGGGGTGTTTATGGTGTCGGCTCAGCTGCCCGCTGAGCATCTGGATCTGGTAGAAGGAGCGATCGCCCAGCACATCGCCACCGTCATGGCAGCGCCCGTCAGCCCTGCAGAGTTGCGCCGGGTGCAGACCCAGGTGGCCAATCGGTTTATTTTTGCCAACGAAACGCCGAGCGATCGCGCCGGGCTCTATGGCTACTACCACACCCTCACGGGCGACATTACCGAAGGCATCAACTACCCCGGCTATATTCAGCAGTTGGGGGTAGACGAGGTGCTCCATGCAGCCCAGCGCCACTTGTCGGGGGATGCCTATGGCGTGGTAGCCCTCCAGCCAGCGGCCTAGGACGAGTTGACTATGTGGACTGCGATCGCCCAGCACATTGGCGCTAAAACCGGCACCGCCTTTGCCATTGCCGATCGGCGATCGGTGGGGGGCGGCTGCATCAACCAGGCCTACCAGGTCAGCGACGGCATCCAGTCGTATTTTCTCAAGCTCAATCAGGCCTCGCAGGTGGCGATGTTTGAGGCTGAAGCCCTAGGTCTCAAAGATATGTACGATAGCCAGACGATTCGCGTGCCCAAGCCGATCTGCTGGGGCACGGTGGATGGATCGGCCTACATTGCCATGGAGTGGCTAGAGCTGGGCAGCGGCGGCGATGCCTGGAGCCGCATGGGTGAGGCCCTAGCGGCCATGCATCGAGTCACCAGCGACAAAGGCTTTGGCTGGCACCAGGGCAACACCATTGGTGCGACCCCGCAGCCCAACCCCTGGACGGCCACCTGGCTAGAGTTTTACCGCGAGCACCGCCTGCGCCACCAGTTTCGTCTGACGGGTCGCAGGGGCGGACGGTTTCCGCGTCAGCACGAGCTGCTGATGGCGCTGCCCGACTTGCTGGCGGGCCACGACCCGACCCCGGCCCTGGTGCACGGCGATCTATGGTCGGGCAATGCGGCGGTGACGAAAGATGGCGAGCCGGTGATTTTAGATCCGGCGACGTACTACGGCGATCGCGAGGTAGACATCGCCATGACGGAGCTGTTTGGCCGCTTTCCCGCAGCATTTTACGACGCTTACAACGCCGTCTACCCGCTGGATGCAGGCTACACCACCCGCAAAACGCTCTACAACCTGTATCACATCCTCAACCACTTCACCCTGTTTGGCGGCAGCTACGAGTCGCAGGCCAACCGCATGATCGACCAGCTATTGCGGTGAAGCGTCAGGCGGATTGGCAGACCCCACAGCCTGTTCTAAAAACTCAACCGATCGCTCCAGGGCGAGCTGACCCGCCTCGGTATCTAAAACAAACTGGTACTCGTGGCCTAGCCCCGGCTTGTGATCGGTTGGAAAGAACAGGGTGTCTGTCGGCACCCCCAGTTGCTCAAGGCGATCGGCCAGGGTCACCGAGTGCGGTAGCAGCGGGTCGGAGTTGCCAGCGGAGATAAACGACGGCGGGAAGGCGGCGGTGACGTAGTCGGTCACGTTGGCTAGGGCAAAGTATTCATTCTCCGAAAAGTTTGGGTCGCCGCTATAGGCCCACAGCACCGTGGTCATAAACCGGCCAAACGGCCCGCTGAGATTGATCGATCGCACGTTATAAGGGCCGCAGTACAGCAGCATTCCGGCGATCTGCTCGGGGTTGACGGTGGGGGTGACACCGAGCGCCTGGGCGTAGGTGGGCTCGGTGATGACCACGGCGAGCTGGGCCGAAATGTGGGAGCCCGCCGAGTCGCCAGCGAGGAAGAGGCGGTTAGGGTCTACATGTAGGCGATCGCTGTGCTCGACCAAATACCCCAGCGCCTTGTTGACCTGGCGAATGGGGGTAGGAAACTTGGCCCCCGGTGCAATGGCATAGCCGACGCTGACCACGGTAAAGCCGCGATCGGCCAGCACTCGCGCATAGTTGCCGATCTGTTCTTTGTCGCCTGAAATGTATGCACCGCCGTGGCTCCACACTACGGTGGGCAGCTTTTCGCCCTCGGCTAGGTCGGCGGGGAAGTAGACATCGAGGTAGGCATTGCGATGGCCCTCTTGGGCCGGTCTTTGACCATCGCCTACGGTGTAGTTCTCGTCGAGAATCGACGATACATTCCTTGGCACGTAGGATTCGAGGGCATCAGAAACATCTACCGCCCCGGCATCAAAGGCCTGACGAATCAGCAGTGCCGAGGGCCACGGGCTGAGGCGAAAGGCGGCATAGGTGCCAGCGCCAACCACGACCAACAACCCCAGCGCCGAGGCCAGCCCCACCGCCAGCGCTTTGCCGTGGCGTTTCAACCGCGAACCTTTCGAACTCTTTGCCATAGGAATCTCGTCGTCGCTCAATGGCCATGACAATAGTACCAAGCTCGCTTTTAGGATCCAAAAATTTTGGCTTTCCACTCCAGGCGTAGGGCCGCTATCTGGCGATCGCGCGCTCGATTACTGCCCAAACACACTGCCTGGGTCGAAACTTCTGTGAGGTAGTCTGCAATTCGCGCCGCCCCAGCATCGCGTTGGCATCGGCTTTGAGCAGGTTAAACACCTGGGGAAGGTACGCACTGTACTCATCCCGCGCTCCTGCTATACCCGCCACACCAACACTCCCTCCCTCCCCTAAAATGTCTCTATGGCTAACGAGACTCACTATCAAATCCTCAACATTTCCGAGTCGGCGTCCCAGGCGGAGATTAAGCGCGCCTACCGCCGTCTGGCGAAGCAATATCACCCCGACAGCAAGAGTGACCAGGCGTCGCACGATCGCATTGCCCGAATCAACATTGCCTATGAGGTGATTGGCGACCCGTCGCGGCGCACGGTGTATGACCAGCAGCGCCAGGGGTTTGTGGCTGCTGACCCGGTGGAAAGTGCCGCCAGCCGGGCGAAGCGTACCGCCGATATGCAGGAGGTGTATCGCTACGCGCGCAAGGCTACGCAGTCGTCTGAGGCGCGGGAAGATGCCTGGCTGAAGCTGGTGTATGGCCCGGTGGATAGGCTCTTGGGCAAGATTATGTCGCCGTTGAGAACCGAGATTCGCAAGCTGTCGGCTGACCCCTTTGACGACGAGCTGATGGAGGGGTTTATGGCGTACCTAGAGCAGGGGCGGGCTTGGCTGGGGCAGGCCCAGGAGAAGTTTAATTCGATGGCCAACCCGGTGAGTACGGCGGGGGTGGCGGCGGATATTTACCACTGTCTGGGGCTGCTAGAGGACGGGCTGGATGAGCTGGAGCGGTTCACGATGAGCTACGAGGAGAGCTATATTCACACCGGAACGGAGCTGTTTCGGCGGGTTAAGCTGCTGCGAGCCGATGCGAAGGAACGCTTGAAAGGGTTGGTGTAAGGCGTTTTGCTGGTAGGGGCAAACGGTTGTTTGCCCTCTAGAGCGTTGCTCATCTAGCTGATGTTTGGTGGAAGTTCTCGGTCAAAAACCAGACTTGCCGCTGGGGACATTTCGATTGTCCCCAGACCCCCTCGACCAGGGCCGTTCCGCCGCCCTGGACCCAACGGAAAGGAGGGATCGATGGGCCAGTTTAAACCCCTGTTTTGCAAAGTGACCTGTTGGCCGATCTATTGGGCTTATCATCCAACTCGTAGGGTGCATCCGCGCAGCGATGCACCATCCCAAGGGACTTTCCCACAATGGAACAGGTATGAATCAAGGATGGGTTTATAGCGATCGCATCACCCCCGCCGAAGCCGGTCTTTCCGTCCTCGATTTCTACAGCAATCGCTATAGGCACTCTAGTCGGGCGGTATGGCGCGATCGCATCCTATCGGGCCAAATTCGTCAGAATGGAACTCCCCTAGCTCCTGACTATTGCCTTGAGGCAGGGGCTAAGCTGGACTATCATCGGCCCCCGTGGGAGGAGCCGGAGGCACCGCTGGGGTTTGAGGTGCTGTATGAGGATGGGGATCTGATGGCGATCGCTAAGCCATCGGGTCTGCCGGTGCTGCCGGGCGGGGGCTTTCTCACCCATACGCTGCTGCATCAGCTCAGGTTGCGCTATCCAGAGAATCCGCCTATTCCGGTGCATCGGCTGGGGCGCGGCACGTCGGGGGTAATGGTGCTGGGGCGATCGCCCCTGGCCCGCACCGTGCTCAGTCGCCAGCTGCGAGAGTCCACTGCCACTGCTCAAGATCCCCAATCCGCACGCCCCATTTGTAAGACCTATCGGGCGCTGATTGGAGCCAGCGATTTACCCGCTGAATTCACCCTCACCACCCCCATCGGCAAAATCGATCATCCAGCTCTGGGTTACGTGTATGCAGCTTCACCCGCTGGTCTACCCTCTTATAGTGAGGGATTGGTCATTCAGCGCAATGCAGATTCGACCCTGGTAGAGATCACCATTCGCACCGGGCGGCCTCACCAAATTCGCATTCACCTAGCGGCGGCAGGGTTTCCGCTCGTTGGCGATCCCCTCTATGGGGTCGGTGGCCTACCGCTGCCAATCAAGCCATCTGCAACTGGCAGAGTCCCTGTCCCCGGTGACATGGGTTACCACCTGCACGCCTACCGTCTAACCCTCCCCCATCCCCGCACCCAAAAGCCTTTAGCAATTCTCTGCCCGGCCCCCACCATCTTGCAGAGTTCCATTCGCTAAGCTCATTCACGTCGGCAAACTCCCTCACCCCTTACTCCCCACTCCCTACTTCATCCATAGGGCCGCACCATCAACAGCTGCTCTGCCTGGCCAAAGCCATATTTTTCGTAGAAGGGGCGCATCTCGGGGGTGCAAAAGAGCTGAATGCACTCTACCTGGGCGAGTCGGGGGTGGGTGGTGACATGCTCGACCAGCTGGGCTCCCAAACCTTGGCCCCGATAGTCTGCTGCCACTATCACATCGAACACGATCGCCCGATATACCCAGTCCGTCAGCACCCGGCAAAAGCCCGCCAGCCGATGGGTTTCTGCATCCCACAGGCCGAAGAGTAAATCGCTGTTGCCCAGCAGGGTGGGCACATCGGCCAGGGTGCGGTCTTTGCTCCACCACTCTTGCAAATACATCTGGTGAAGCTGCTCGACCTGGGCCGGGGTGAGCTGGTGAATAAGGGTCAGCATGGGGAGATTGCGATTCTTTACGGTACGGATATCTTGACCTAGTGGCCTAGAGAAAGGGCTACGATCAAGGAGTAGCAAAGGCGCAAGACCTATCTTACTGCCGATGGCAAGGGCCAAGGCCACCGATACAGTTTAGGAGTAGCTGCAATCCAATCCCCTTCCTGCCCTGGGCAGACTGCACGCGAGATTGAGGGGAAACGGCACGCTATACCTGTCAGCTAGGGCTCAAACAGAGCTTGAAAAGAGAAAGCGCTGGCACTGCTCTATTATCCATACCGGAGGATACCTCCATGAAACTTACTTTACTGGCTGGGGCCGCCGTTGCCCTCCCTTTAGCATTTGCTATGCCCGCTCTGGCCGAAAACCCGGCCCACGTGCAGCAACTGCTCGAAACCAACCTCTGTCAGAGCTGCGATCTGTCGGGGGCCGACTTGACCCAAGCCCATCTCATTGGAGCTGACCTGCGCGATGCCAACTTGGCGGGGGCTACCTTAGCCGAAGCCAACTTGGAAGGGGCCGATTTGAGCCGTGCCGATTTAACCGGTGCCAACCTGACCCAAGCTTTTTTAACCAACGCCCTGTTAGCCGATGCCACCCTTGACTCGGCCAACCTCACCGACGCAACGATCTATTTCGCCGATGTCACGGGTGCCTCTCTGCTGAATGCGGAGCTGACTGGGGCTGAGATTGTGGGCACCCCTATCAGTGTCGGTGGTGACTAATGCGATCGCGCTATTAGGCAGGCGTTCTCACTGGTTTCATGGGATGGCCTGGGTGGAATGGGTGACAGGTCTGCCACGACTGAATGCCCTTCGGCCATCCACTTTGAGTGACCTCCGTTTAGAACCCTGACGTTGTCGTGCCCGACCAGTCTTAAAAAGCAAAATATCCAAGAGCTGGTGCCAGGATAGCTGCCGTAGGCGATCACGGTGGTCTGTGGCACAATCCCTGAGTCAGCCAGCAGTTGTTCGACTCTCAGCGGATCGTTCTGGGGTGAAGATCGGGCCAGAATAAATCGTGTTGGATGTGCCAAAAAACGGCCCCTGGCAGATGCCTATTTTTGTGAATTGCTGGGCTCATATCTACCTCTACAATCCTCAGGTTTGGGGTGTAAAGGCGCTCGGCAAGCCACTGGGTTTCTACAAAAATGCTGGAGGCAGCGGGCTGGTTCAACGGTCTTCTCCCAGGTCAATAGCGGGGTGCGACAGCAGGCTGGGTGGGTCTTGATCGGCTGCTAGCAGGTGCCCCACCCGATGCACCAGCGTGGTAGAGGCAGAAAAGAGCGAAAACCCAATCAGAGGGTGTAAAACGGCTATCGGCACGGGAGTCTGTAGGTGAACCGTCAAAAATTGCAGCCCTAGCAGAATTGGCAAGCCGAGGGCCAGGGCCTTCACCCGTTGAGGCCAGGAGAAATACCAGGCGATCGCCGCGATCAGCAGCGACAGCCCCCCGTAGGCCCGCACCAGCCAAACATGTACCGTCCACCAGTGTGAGTCATAAAAGTAAGCTAGCCCGACGGTGAGAACCTGAATGGCCAGACAGAGATTGAATAGGATGGCTGCGGCAAAAAAGCCGAGAATGAGCGATCGCGGTGCCCATTCATCCCAACCTAAGAAAGGGGTTTGACTCGACAGCTTCATGGTTGATCAGAGAGAGTGTGGCTGACAGAAAAGCGGCCAATGCTGAGCGGCACAAGCGCTGGAGCATTGCAAAAGAACCAGATCGCTAAAACCATATCCAGGGTCGCGCACCCGACGGATGACAGCGGCAGCGTGGGCACCAGGGGAGAGGCATTGAGGTGGTGCAAGAGGTCGATGCCAGCGTGGGTTAGCCAGGCCGCGCCAATACCCCAGTAGTGGGTCAGCCCAAGGTAGGCAAATCCCAAGAGGGCAAGGCTCAACGGTACTTCCCAAACCCCTAAAGAGCCGATTAGGTAAACCCCTCCTGCCATAGCGACAATGACAACCTGCGTTTTTTGCCGCATCGGCTCTGGCAAAAGACCGGCCAAACCGATCCAAATTAATCCCGAGACGATGTTAAACACCAGCGTCAGGGGGTAAGAACTTAAGGTGTTTTCAAGCATCAGCAGAGTCCTTAAGATAAGGTAATTGCAGATTAGCCCCCGGTACCGCGCTCGGGATAGACCTCGATCGGGTACACCTGTCGCTGGAGACCTGGCCCATGCAGTCAGTCACCGATGGTGCGCTACAGAACTTGTTTGGCGCGATCGCCCAAACCCAAACCGAAGCCGACCTCAGACAGTCTGTTATGGCAGCGCTGGGCGAATACTTTGCGGCCCGTCGGTGGATGCTGAGCTTTGCTAACGAGATCCCGGCCATTGACCACACCACACCCAGGCTCATGCGATTGGCGCTGTCGCTCGACTACAACCCGGTGCTGCGCTACCTGGTGAAGCGCCATACCGCCGTTCACGACGAGGTGGTGTTGCCGCCGGGGGTGTGGCAAACCCTGTGCCCCCGTGCCGACCACGGCCACGTTATGGCCGGGCCGCTCGTCAGTGAGGGGCAGCTGGTGGGGGGCGTAGCCTTTACCCGCCATCGCGATGACGGTGCCTTTGATGCTGACAATCTGGCTGATCTGGGGGCGCTGTGTCTGCACCTATCGACCAAACTGGCGGCGCTGCGGGCCAAGCAGGCGGTGGGGCTAGACTGCGGCGCGCTCACCCCCCGCGAGGCCGAAATTGTCGAACTCGTTGCCCAGGGGCTGACTAACAAAGCCATTGGTGCCGCCCTGTGGATCACCGAAAATTCCGTGAAGCAGGCGCTCAAGCGCATTTTCCGCAAGCTTGGGGTGTCGTCGCGTGCCGAGATGGTGGCCAAACTCGCCGCCTAGGGCGCTCAACATCAGCGGCGATCGCGGATCGGGGCGTCGTCTTCAATGCCCTGCTCTAGCTTGTACTCAGTAATCAGTCGGTTCATTTTGTGGCGCATTTTGAGGTGGGTCTCGACCCCCTCGTAGGTGTAGCGGTTAAAGCCGCCCTGATCGATCAGCTGCTTGAGGTAATTGACGCGATCGCCTGGGTTAGGGTGCGAGGCAAACCAGCTCACCCCCTGATTGCCGTACTCCGCTTCGAGGGTGATCATCAGGTTGTGGAGGCCGTCGGCGGCGTAGCCGTTGTTGGCCAGCAGTTTGGTGCCCAGAATGTCAGACTGGCGCTCCATATCGCGGGAGTAGCTCGACACGATTAGGCCCGCCGCAATGTTGGCCACTTCAGGAATCGGGATGAACGAGGCCAGGCTGGCGGTGAGGTTGCCCTGGGTCACCATTTGAAAGCCGTGGGAGAGCACCGCATGGGCAATCTCGTGGCCCACCAGCCCTGCTAGCTCGGCTTCAGAATGACTTTTGGTGATGGCCCCAGCGTTGAGAAAAATTTTGCCGCCGGGCAGGGCAAAGGCGTTGAGGCTGTCGTCCATAATCACCTCAAAGCTGTAGTCAAATTCGTCGCGCCCCGCCAGCGCCGCCAACCGCTGGCCCATGTCATTCACGTAGGCGCGAATTTCGGGATCGTCAACGATGGGGAGCTGGCGCTTGACCTGCTCAGCCACCTGATTGCCCAGGCCGCTTTCGCCCTGCATCATCAAAATGCCGGAGTTGAGGGCGCTAAACGGCCCCAGCAGTCCCCCAGTCAAGATGTACCCGGCGGCCCCGGTAATAATGTTCGACACCAGATTGCGGGTCAGGGTCTGATTCATCTCGCCGCGAAAGCGATCCAGGTTTTGCCGGGCCAGAGCGCTCATGGCCTCGGCCTCGGGATGCTCAGGGTTGAGAATGGCGAACTGGTTGGCGGTAATGGCGGCCTCAATCCACTGTTCGCGGGCCATTTGCACCTCGGCCTGGGCCCTGAGCAGGTCGGGGTTGTAGGGGTAGCGGGCGATCGCCCCATCCAGCACTTGCAACGCCTCATCGGCGCGATCGTTTTGCACCAGATAGCGGGCGTAGAGTGCCTGCCCCGGCAGAAATTCGGGGTAATTCTTGACCAACAGTTCCAGGGGAATCAGCACCCGGTTGGGAAACTCCGACTCGGCCCCGGCCTGGGCTTCGCGCCAGTAGACCTGCCCAGCGGGGGGCAGGTCGGCGGGGTCGGTGAGGGGGGCGATCGCCAGTTCCGGCCCGGTTTCGGCCAGCCACGCCGGGTCTTTAGCCGCCCGGTAGAGCAGTTCGGCATCGGCGCTATTGCCCGCCTGGTAGTAGCGATCGGCCTCAATCAACAGCTCGCTGCGCTTAGCCACCTCGGGCGACAGCCCCGACAGCAGCAGCGCCCGGCCCATGGGAGAATCGACATCTAGCTCAGCGGCATCTGGAGTGGCTTCAGCGTCCGCTCCCGGCACGATTTCGGGAATATCGGGATCTTTCTCCGGCAGCTTCAGGGTGCCGTCGGGTTGCTCTGGAGAGGGGGTAGGCAGCGTATTCTCGGGCAGCGTCGCTGGGTCAACCTGGAGCGCATCCTCGGCATTGGCCAGAACCGGAGCGACTGAGCCTGCTGGAAGAGCGGCAGGCTCAGTCGCAAACCCTGGGGCACCGCTCAGCCCCTGACTCAGCAGCACCGCCCCCAAAAAACTGGCCAGTAACCCCGTCACAAACCGCTGCGTTCGCCCCATGACATCTCCCTAATTTTTTCTTTGAATAAGTATTTTTTGAATGACGAACGGGGCTACGCTGCCTGGGCTCTGATGACTGGGGGCAGTCCACGGAGCTATGTCTGCACGACGCGATTGACTAAGCGAGGTTCCCACCCGGCACCTTTTCATTCTGACTAATGCTTTGCCAAGCCAGAATCTGTGCTCTTATAATTTTGTTAAATAAATGTAACGCCAGAAACTATAACGACGGAGCCCCATGACTTTAGAGACGATTCAACCCTGGCTCAACTTTGTTCACCCTGTGGTGATGTGGCTGCTGCTGGCGACCACCCTCTATGCCCTCTACCTGGGGATTCAGTCCCGCCGCACCCGCTTGGCTGACGCTGAAACCCGCAAAGAATTGATCAAAGGCAAATTTGCCCTTAAACACCATAAGGTGGGTTCGGCTTTGCTGGCCGTTATGGTGATCAGCACCGTAGGCGCTATGGGGGTCACCTACCTGGAGGCTGGCAAACTGTTTGTGGGGCCTCACCTGCTGGTGGGTCTAGGCATGGCCACGCTGATCGCCACCTCGGCGGCGCTGGTGCCCTTTATGCAAAAAGGCAGCGAAACCGCTCGGCTCACTCACATCACCCTCAATATGGTGCTGGTTGGGTTGTTTAGCTGGCAAGCCTTTACCGGCATGAAGATCGTGCAGCGGCTGCTGGCTGATCTTCAGACCACCGCTGGCTCGTAATCCTGAGGGCGAAAGCCTGGGTAAGCCTTGAGCAATCAAATCGTCGGCGATCGCGGCCTAGAGTTTCTCTCTGAGCCGCGATCGCTTTCATTGCCGATTAAAACTATCCCCACCTCTAGCCTTCAGGTCTAGGCTTGGGTACCGTCGCCCGATCGCCGCCCCCAGTTAGACCAAAAGTGATGGCCTCGGTAGCTTTCGGGCAAGGGTAGATGGTGGCTCTGGTGAAAGTCTTCTTGCACCTTGCGGGTGAGCCGCTTAGAGACCTGGCGCACCACCTGGTTGAGCAGGCGATCGCCTGAGGTCTTGAGCAGCGATCGCGGCACCGAATTTAGCATTCTCGGCATGTGAATCTTGACCGCCAGGCTGAGATCCCAGTCAACCTGGGTGAGTGCTGTCGCCGGAGGCTGGGCCTCGGGCATATCCTGCAACCGCAGCACTGAGTGAAAATCAACATCGTAACCCGGGGGCACATACCCAGGAATAGGAATCGTGTCGATGCGGTAAACCTGGTGATCGAGGGGTGACAGGTAAAGGCCCACCTTGGGTTCTACCTCGTAGCTCAGCACCGAAAAACGCCCCACCACCAGGGCGTAGCCGTGGTCAGAAATCGGCTCTACCTGCATAGGGTGAGCACAGCGGGTAAACCAGCCCCGATGGCTGTTTAGGTAGCGGCCTACGGTGTCGCTGTCGGCGGCCATATCCATTTTGCCGGCGTAGTGCCCCTCTAGCACCAGTGACCCATCGGCCTGGGCTGCTTGCACGGCAGGCTGCTCAGCAACGGCAGGGGAAATGGGCGCGTTAACCATTGTCTCCTCAATGCCACCGTCCTTGCCCCCGTCAATCAAGGGCAAAGCGTCGGTATTTTGAGCAGACGACATGGATTCCAAAGTCACTGTGCAACCACTTGCTTAAACAACATCAGACAACGTAATTGCGCCGGGGTTACGTTACAGGTTTAGCCCATCGTAAGGCTTTAGTATCTCAAGTGTGCCCCGCAGAACTGTCATGCCCATCACGATTTCATCTTAACCAGCCCTAGGGTGAGTTTCTTTTTAGGGCCCCATTCCTTAAAATCAGGCCAGTTCTACACACTGGGGAAGCAGCCGTGAAAGCATTTGTCGCAGGGGCCACGGGGGCCACAGGTTCGAGAATTGTTACCCAGCTAGTGGGCCGCGGTGTGCCTGTGGTGGCCTTTGTGCGCGATGCCGCCTCAGCCCGCGCCCAGATGCCCATTGAGGTCACGCTGGTAGAAGGTAGCGTCACCGATAAAGCGAGTATTCAGCGGGCCATGGCAGGCTGCACCGTGCTGATCTCCGCCACTGGGGCACGCCCTAGCTTTGACCCCACCGGCCCCTACCAGGTTGACTACGAAGGCAACAAAAACCTCGTTGATGTCGCCAAAGAAATCGGCATTGAGCATTTTGTCATGGTGTCATCGCTCTGCGCCTCTCGCTTTCTTCACCCCCTCAACCTATTCTTCTTAATTCTCTATTGGAAGCATCAGGCAGAGGAATACCTGCAAGCCAGCGGCCTTACCTACACCATCGTCCGCCCCGGCGGCCTCAAGGATGACGATAGCGACACTCGCACGCTGATCATGGCTCCGGCAGATACGCTGTCTGAGGGCAGCATCCCCCGGCTGCGGGTGGCCGAGGTGTGCGTGGAGGCTCTCTACCTGCCTCAAGCGCGCAACAAAATTGTGGAAGTTATCGTGCAAGACAATGCCAACCCCCAACCCTACGAAGCCCTGTTTGCTGGGGTAGCTTAGGTTTGGAGTAGATAGACGATTGCGGCGGTGCGTCGCGCAGAGTAATAGGGCTGAACGTTAACAAGACTGTGTCAGCCAACAACGTGCCCTACGCTGATCTGGTACTGAGCTCTTTTTGTCGCAAGCAACTACAGCTGACAAAGGTGGGGCTTACAATTTAATTGGTAGCGCCAGTCTTGAGGATTTTGGGTTGGTTTCTCCCTTTCCTGGCATGGATCCTTACTTAGAGCACCCGGAGATTTGGCCGGGAGTTCACCTGCTGCTGATTGCCGCTTTAGCTGAGGCGCTAGGCCCGCAGTTGCGACCTAAGTATTCAGTTTCTGTAGAAGTGCGTATGTACGAAACCAGTGGTGATCAGGCGCTGCTGGTGGGCATCCCTGACTTAGCTATTCAGAGGGCTAAGCCGCAGACCGAGGCGGTACCAGCTGCTGTAGCTGTGGCCCCGCCGCCCCAACCTATTCAGGTGAGGGTGCCCATGCCGTTGACGGTGCGGCAGGGGTACTTAGAAGTGCGCGAGGTGACGACGAAAGAGGTGGTGACGGCGATTGAGTTGCTGTCACCAATCAACAAGCGATCGGGCCGAGGGCGGCAAACCTACGAAAGCAAGCGAGAGCAGGTGCTCAGCAGCGCGACTCATTTTGTGGAAATTGATCTGCTGCGGGCCTATGAGCCAATGGCAATGTTTGGGGCTGAGGGGCAAAGCGACTACCGCATTTTGGTGAGCCGTAGTGAGCAAAGGCCGATCGCAAGTCTCTATGCATTTAGTGTGCAAAACTCGATTCCGGCGTTTGTGCTGCCGCTGCGATCGGGCGACCCAGAGCCTACGGTTGACCTACAGGGGTTGCTGAATGAAGTTTACGATAAGTCGGGTTATGACCTGAAGCTAGACTATGGGGCAGAACCCGTGCCACCTCTATCTGAAGCCGATGCAGATTGGTTTCGTAAAACGCTTGCTATTTCTTAAAGGATTTGCCAAGCCAAAACCCGCTTAAGTACTACCGCAGTAATACCAGCTAAAATGCCATCTTCCTCCAAGAACTTATCTAGAGAAGATTCAATATGAGAGTTGTCAATCATCAGCTCGGCAAATAAAGGTTTTGGCAACCGAGATGCAGTCTTTCAGTTGTTTTTTATTCAGCAATCAACTTGACGGATATTTCGTTGAACAGTCGCCGCACTCATGCATTCCATTCTCACGAAAGATGTCAGGAGTTCTTCTGCTAACAATCTCTTGAGATATGTCCATTTTCAAAACATAGTTCCCTGCCAAACTTTTCCAGTGTGGACACTTCCGATTGAAGTGATATCTTCTGGTTGGCTCGCTTAAGTTGCCAATATATTCTCCATTTAATGCTTTTATTTCAGAATACTTTCCGAGTTCATCCCTGAGTTGATCAATCTCCATATCTCTCTGCCTGATGTCTCTTATCAACTCATTGATTTCCTCTAAAAAAGCATTTCTTTGAATTTGATTGTCTTGCTCTGTCTTGTCGAGTTCGCTTCGCAGGTTAGTTAATCTGTTTAAATAACTTCGAAGTTCTCGTTGATCCGCTTTGTTTTTTGACTCAAGTGCTTTCAATTGCTCTTCGAGCCCTCTTTTTTTGTCCCTTAAGTCCTTGATGACTTGCCTTGTGAATTCATCAAGTTCAGTAGCATTCAGACGAGAAACATCTTTGCTAGATAATTCTTGAAGCAAAAATCTTATTTTGTAAAGAATCCCTAGGTTCGCAGGGCTAATATTTTCAATATTTTTTTCAATCTCTTCTGTTACCTTTTGATTTAAGGTATGCAAAATATCATTTGATGGCTCTTGATTCTTCATAAAAAAAGCTATCTGGCTTAGGAGCTCATCAATATGAGTTAAATCTCTTTCCCCTTTTGTCGCTAGAATTGATTCAAATTGTTCTTGAATTCGAAAAATATTACTATATCGCGATCCTTGCAAAGGTTGGAGATCGATTTCAACTTTCTGCTTTTTGAGTTTTAAGGTCTCAATGGTTTGAGCTAATCTTTCACGGCTTTCAGGGCTTTTTGAGCCAAGATTTTGTAAGACTTTCAAGTATAAACGGGCTTGAAAATCAAGATTGTTTAGTTCTTCCACTGAGTCGGTCGTTGATGTTTCTCGTTGCCATTTCTTCTGCAATTTATTTATTTTGGAGGAAATATTCCCGCTTAAACAGCTAAAAATTAGAGTTTTAACTTGCTCAAGTGGGAATGGAAAAGTAGTGAATAAGCCAAAGATGGCCCAAAAGACGAATGTAAATAGAAGAAAGAAAAATACAGTAAGGTAATTAGATGTTTTTCCCCAGAAGCTTAGAGGTTCTAAATCCTTGTCTTCAAGAAGGGTATATGGGTCTAAGCTTACATATATCTGTCTATTGTCTTGGTATTGATAATTGCCATCTCCATTAGCTGCTTGTTGTCCACCTCCAAAAAAGCCGCTAGCTGTTTGATTCATGCCGGGCTGCGAGTTTTCAGAATTATTGCTCGTAGGACTGGAGTTATCATCCATGGTTGATTGGTCAACCTAGAAGTGCCCAGAGGGATCCTGCTGCTGTACCTAGCCAGCCAGCAATCTTAAGCAGCATTGGACTAATGGTTTTCATTATGTGCTGACTAGAATCTAATGTTTTTTCGAGCGAATCTATGTTTTTCGCAACTCGCTCAAGACTTTTGGCAACTAATTCTTTGTTTGGTTCTTCTTCTTCTGCCTCTATCTTTGCTAGATCTAAATATTTGACACTCTTTTCTTTTGCTGGCTCGGATACATCTAAGTTTTGAATTATTTGTTTGACTTGCAAAATAAGTTCAATTGCTTCATTCTTTGTAACTATGTCAGTAGCTGAGGAGTCATTACTCGGTGCTATTTGCGTATTGTTATTCCCAACTGCTGCTTGCATTCCTCCCGCCATCAAGCCGGAGTTCACTTGGTTGATGCTACCAGGGTGATTGTTCACAAATCTTATGTCTCCTGAGACTCAACAAATAAACAACTTTAGAGCCAAACATAGTCTGGCTTTGCTTAATTCTTCACACCATAACTTCCCAAGTCCTGCCATGTCCATCGCTAGTATCAAGGTATGTTAGCTATCCCTACCGTGAGATCCACATAGCAACAAACAAAGCTGCACTCTGGGCGTGCGTCTTGCAAAGTAATTCTGCGGGGAATGTATCTGGGACGGGAGTAGGAGAAGTTGTTGCTTCCCCTGCCTTCTGAGACATCCCAACTTAGTCCAGTCAGCGAGTACATCAGCGTGATGACTCGTCTCATTACACCAGCAGAGAGCTAAGGAAAGCGAGGTAAACCTCTCACTCTGAGTCAAAAAAGCCTCAGCTTCTTTGTGAAGCTGAGGCTTGCTCTTGTAGCGTTTTTTGGGTTGCGACGGGCTATCCCATCTGCCGCTCCATATCGGCGATCTCCAGGCGGGTTTTGATCACCGTGTCGGGGTTGAGGCTGATCGAGTCAATGCCCTGCTCTACCAAGAAGCGGGCAAACTCGGGGTAGTCGCTCGGCCCCTGGCCGCAGATACCGATCTTGCGGTGGTACTCCTTCGCGGTTTGAATCGCCATCTTCACCATGCGCTTCACCCCGGTGCTGCGCTCATCAAACAGGTGGGCCACCAGAGACGAGTCGCGATCCAATCCCAACGTCAGCTGGGTGAGGTCATTAGAGCCGATGGAGAAGCCGTCGAACACCTGGCTAAATTCATCGGCCAGCACCACGTTGTTGGGTAGTTCGCACATCACATAGACCTTGAGATCATTTTCGCCGCGCACCAGGCCGTGCTTGGCCATTTCTTCGAGCACCCGGCGGCCCTCGTCGGGGGTGCGGCAGAAGGGTACCATCAGAATCACGTTGGTGAGGCCCATGTCGTCGCGCACGCGCTTGAGGGCCTGGCATTCGAGGGCAAAGCCATCGCGGTAGCGATCGTCGTAGTAGCGAGAGGCCCCGCGCCAGCCGAGCATCGGGTTTTCTTCGTCGGGCTCAAAGGTGCTGCCGCCCAGCAGGTGGGCGTACTCGTTGCTCTTAAAGTCTGACAGGCGCACCACGACGGGCTTGGGATAAAAGGCAGCGGCCAGGGTGCCGACGCCCTGGGCCAGCTTGTCGATGAAGTAGTCGGGTTTGTGGTTGTAGAGGGCGGTGAGCTGTTGAATCTCACGCTTTTCGGAGCCGTTGGTGAGGCTGTCGAAGTTGAGCAGGGCCAGGGGATGCACTTTAATGTGGTTGGCGATGATGAACTCCAACCGGGCCAGGCCAACACCGTCGTTGGGCAGCGCCGCTAGGGTAAAGGCCAGCTCGGGGTTGCCCACATTCATCATGATCTTGGTGCGGGTTTCGGGCAGGCTGTCGAGCTTGGTGGTTTCAACCCTGAAGGGCAATTCACCCCGGTAGATGACGCCTTCTTCGCCGCCCGCGCAGGAGACGGTGACGGGTTCACCCATGGTGAGCAGCTGGGTGGCGTTGTCGCAGCCGACGATCGCCGGTATGCCCAATTCCCGCGCAATAATGGCGGCGTGGCAGGTGCGCCCCCCCTGGTCGGTGACGATCGCACTGGCCTGCTTCATAATCGGCTCCCAGTCGGGGTCGGTGCGGGCGGTGACCAGCACTTCTCCAGGGCGAAACTGGGCAATTTGGTTCACATCCAGAATGACGCAGGCCTCTCCCTGGCCGATCAGGTCGCCTACGGCGCGACCTGTGGCCACGGGTTCTACCCCACTGGGAACGTCCAAAATGTACGATCGCAGCTCATTCTGCGACTTCTGCGACTGCACCGTTTCGGGCCGGGCCTGGACGATAAACAGCTCGCCCGTAATGCCATCCTTGGCCCACTCAATATCCATGGGGCTTTTGCTGCCCCGCAGCTGGCTGTAGTGGTCTTCGATGGTGCAGGCCCAGTGGGCCAGCTGCAAAATATCGGCTTCTTCGATAGCGAATCGGCCCTGATCGGCCAGGGGCACCGGCTCGTTTTTGGTCAGCTCCGTCCCTGTCGTGTCGTAGACCATGCGCAGGGCCTTGGTGCCCAGGCGCTTGTTGAGAATGGGCTTGTGGCCCGACTTCAGGGTGGGTTTAAACACCACATACTCGTCGGGGTTGACGGTGCCCTGCACAACGTTTTCGCCCAGGCCATAGGCGGCGGTGATCAGCACGGCATTTTCAAAGCCGGTCTCGGTGTCGATGGAAAACATGACGCCGGAGGTGGCGAGGTCAGATCGCACCATGCGCTGAATGCAGACCGACAGGGCGACATCAAAGTGGTCGAAGTGCTTGGTGGTGCGGTAGGAGATGGCGCGATCGGTGAACAGCGAGGCGTAGCACTTTTTGCAGGCGATCAGCACCGCCTGGTCGCCGTAGACGTTGAGGTAGGTTTCTTGCTGGCCCGCAAAGCTGGCGTCGGGCAGGTCTTCGGCGGTGGCGCTAGAGCGCACGGCCACATCAACTTCGGTGTAGGCGTGGTCTGACAGGCACGACTCATCCCCCAGACAGAGGTTTTGGCCCGCCGTTTCGCACATGTGGTGGTAGGCGTCGAGAATGGCGGATTTAAGATTGTCGGGGAAGACGGCGTTGAGGATGAGCGATCGCGCCTTTCTGCCCCGCCGCCGCAGCTCGGTCACATCGTTGACATCAAAGCCGCCCAGCACCGCGCGCAGCTGGGCATCGAGCCCGGTTTTCTCAATGAAGTAGCGGTAGGCGTAGCTGGTGGTGGCAAACCCCATCGGCACCCGCACGCCCTGGGGCGTCAGCTGCTGAATCATTTCCCCCAGGGAGGCATTTTTGCCGCCCACCAGGTGCACATCCTCTAGGCGTACTTTGTCAAGCCAGAGCACCAACTGCTGATCGCGCTGCACTGGAGACTGCTGAACCACAGACGTAGCTACCATGTCGCCACCTTAAACAAGTACTCATTAACCAAGCCACCCGATGACCAGCGCTGCCCTAAGCAGACCAACAGCGTCGTGAAACAGCCAGGAATCCGCGATTTTCTTGGGAGAGGCTGAGCGATCGGGTCGCACACCTCCATGCTAAAAACCTGGGAATCAGCTCACAACCTTGTCTAACTTTTCGTATCTCGAACGCAATAGATGTATACAACCCTCAAGCGCTCGAACAGCGGGCTCACCCACGGGCAAACAATGGGAACCGTTGTTACAGTTATTCATGAACGCTACGCAGCAGGTTGACCATGGATAGCCGCGAACTCGCCCAATTCATTGAAGTCAGAGACGGTATCTCTAAACCCTGGCTGCTGGTGCTGCTGCGCTTAAAGAAGCTGGAAGAACGCAAAGACACCACGCCCCCTGAGGTCTATATGGAAGAACTCAGCGCCCTGCACAAAGAGCTGATGGGTCTGGGCGAGTGGTGGGTGGGCAACGAAGACGAACTGTTTAACCCTTAGGGAGATTTAACCCGCCGTCGCCGTTGTTTACCATAAAGCCCCTGCCAGCTCAGGGCAGAACGGTCGGGCGAGAATCCCCCGACGCCTTAGACTATTAAGAAGCGTTGCAAATGATGTCGTGACCAATATTCTTTCCCGTTCGCGCCCGCGTCAGATCGAGGCCTTGCCCCTACGTACCCTTTGGGCCGACATGCTGACGGTGTTTTGGGGCGACTGGCTCGACCTGCGGGTGCGCATTCCCCAGGTGGCGGCCTCGGGGTTGGTGTCGCCCTTGATTTACATTCTCGCGTTTGGTCTGGGTTTGGGTAGCGCGATCGACCAGGTGACGACCCCACCAGCGGGGGACAACTATCTGGAGTTTATTCTGCCAGGGATGGTGGCGCTGTCATCGATGGTGATTAGCTTTGGCGGCACCACGTTTTCGATCTGCGGCGATCGCCTGTTCACCAAAACCTTTGAAGAAATGCTGCTCTACCCGGTGCATCCCCTGGCGCTGCACCTAGGCAAGATGCTGGCGGGCATCGTGCGCGGGCTGATGACGGCGGGCTCGGTAATTTTGGTGGCGATTATATTTACTGGGCGTTTCTGGAGCTTTGTAAACCCCCTATTTTTGCTGCTGGTAGTGCTCAACTGCGCCGTGTTTGCAGGCCTGGGGGTAATCGTCGGGCTGAATGTGAAATCCCTAGAGAGCGTTGGACTGTTCAACAACTTTTTGATTGTGCCGATGTCGTTTCTGGGTGGCACCTTCTTTGACCCGGCGACGCTGCCCGTAGCGCTGAAGGCGATCGTCTACCTGCTGCCGCTGACCTATACCACTATTGGTCTGCGGGCGGCAGCCTATAAGCCCCTAGCGGAGTTCCCGTGGTTCACGATTCCCATTTTGGTGGCGGTGGCGGCTGTGCTGGCGGCGATCGGGGCACGCCAGTTCTCTACTCAGCAAGATTAGATTTCATGTATCGCCTTTACGACTACCCGCCCTCGGGCAACGGCTACAAGGTCAGGCTGCTGCTGTCGCACCTGGGTCTTCCCTTCGAGTATGTGGCGCTGGATATTCTCAAGGGAGAAACCCGCACCGCTGAATTCTTAGCCAAGAACCCTAACGGGCGTATTCCGCTGCTAGAACTTGAGCCGGGCAGCTATCTGGCTGAGTCGAACGCAATTTTGTTTTATCTGGCACAGAGTACTCCCTTTTGGCCGACTGCCCCGCTGAGCCAGGCGGAGGTGATGCGCTGGCTATTTTTTGAGCAGTACAGCCACGAACCCAACATTGCCACGCCCCGCTTCTGGCTGTGCCACCTGGACGAACTCAACGCCTATCAGCAGGCAGCCCTGCCCTACAAACAGGAACAGGGCTACCAGGCGCTGGCGGTGATGGAGCAGCACCTTGGGCAGCACGCCTTTTTGGTAGACGAGAGCTACACCATTGCCGATATGGCCCTCTATGCCTATACTCATGTGGCCCACGAGGGCGGCTTTGAACTGGATCGGTTTCCCGCTGTGCGGCGCTGGCTAGCGCAGATCGCGGCCCAGCCCAACCATGTACCAATCACGCAAACGACCTTTGAATTTTGATCTCTGGTAAGGCGTAGTATTGCTAATCGCGAGGGGTAGGGCCTTCATGAAAACTTCTTCCGGTATTTTGGTTTTCAGCCTCCGGACACGGGCATTCTCAACATGAAGAAGGTGATGCATCTTCTTGCCTTTAGTGTTGTTTGCCAATGCCGGGAATGCGACGAGCCGACAGACATACCTCATCCGACGATAATTCAAACCAGCATCCGCGCACGAAGCGGGCTGAGCCACCATTGCCTAATGACGTCAAGCAGCTTCTGAGCACCATTCGATCGCAGCGGGATGAGGCGAAGGATCAGGTTGTCGAGAAAGCGCGACAGCTAGAAGAAAGCCAGACGCTTTACCAGGAGCAACAGGAAAAGCTGCAATCAACGATTGTTCTCTATCAGGAAACCCAGGAGCAGGCCAATTCCTACCTGGCCCTGTATACCGAGGAGCAAGCCAGGAGCAGCGATCTGGAGGTCAGGTACAATGAGGCCCGACAGGAGTCTGAAAACTACCTGGTGCTGTATAAGCAGATTGAGCAAGAGCTGAAAATTGAGCGGCGATCCAAGGCCGGCATTAAGGGCTGGGAAACCCGGCGCAAGCGGGAAAATGAGCGATTAAAGCAGGAAATTGGTGAAATGGCGATCGTACTCCGCGAGTCGCTAACTAAGAAGGATCAGGCGATTCAAAGCTTGGAAAATGTAGCGGCTCGGATGGATCGCATTCAGAGGCTGGTAGATTCCGTCGATGATGAGGCAGCCAATAACCCAGTAGGGATGCTGCAAAAGTTTCAGCGGGTATGGGCTGCTGTTAGGGAAATTATGGCGGAGTAAGGAATGGCTAACCCATGAGCAACGATTCGGCTTCGATAATTTCGGCGTCACAACCTGTGACTTTGGGCGATCGCCTGCGCGGTATTGCCAAGGAGTTACGCCAGGAAACGGATACTCAGATTAAAGCGACCTCCCGCATATTGGGCGCAGCGGCCCAGATGGCCCAAAACCATGATCAGCTGATTGGTGAGGTGGTGGAGATGGTCAAAGAAGATCTGGATCAAATGGAGCAGAGTAAGCCCCCATCTGCTTACGCAGTGCCCGATCTAAAGCAGGAGTTTAAGACCCTCAAAGCAGCTAAGGCTCATTTTGGGATCAAAGCAACTAGCTGGGATGCTCTGGCGACAAAACTGAATGAGGCCAACGGGGTTCCTATCAGTATCGAAACTGAAGTTCCCAACGCTACCCCCAGCCAGGTATTGGAGCGGCTCGATCGCATTGAGCTAGAGATTATGTCCCTTCAGCAAAGTATGGAGCAGGTGTTGGGACTGCTGCAAGAGATAGCAAAGCAGCGCTAAGTGCCTTGCCCCCGATTTGTGGGGGCATTGCACTGCGATGCCCCCACAAATCGGTTACTCTTTGGCTTTTAGCAGCGCCACTGATCGCGAGAGTCGAGCCTGAGTCTGAATCATCAGTGGCCCGCGCAGCCGCAGCCGCCCCAGGGTGAAAAAAACTAGCCCCAGCAGCAGATCGACCCCGGCCACGGCGGCGATTGCCTGGAGCCAACTCAGCCCCAGAGACTGGGCAAACACCACACTGGCGACGATGCCGAGCACCACCGCCGTGGTGAGTAGACCAGCGCCAATACCCAGCAAGATGAAGCCGCTGATCAACCGGCGGCTTTCGTAGTTGGCCTCCTGCACGGCCACATCGAGGTGGGTATCGACTAACACTGTTGCCAAACGCAGCAGCCGTCGAACGTAGCCTTCGATTTGGTCAAAGGCAGAGTCAGAGCTAGCCACGCTTGCCCCCCAAGATCAGACCCAGCACAAAGCCAATCCCCAGGGCAATCAGCAGGCTTTGCCCCAGGTTGCCGCGAGCGCGCTTCTCCAGCTCGGGCAGCATTTCGGCCTTCAGCTCTTGGATCAGGTTTTCGGTGCGCGATTCGAGGTCGTCGAGCAGATTGTCAATGCTAGATTTGTCTACCTCCAGCGACCTCACAGACTCCAGGCCAGTAGCCTCTAGGGCAGAGGTCAAGGCCCCACTTCCACTGCGAGAGACCTTACGCGCAGCCTTGCGAGCCGCTTTACGGGCAGCCTTACCCAAGTCCGGTGGATCGACTTCGATCAGGCTGGCCAGCTCGTCTAAATGGCGGCGAATGAGGGTTTGGGTATGGTCGATTTCGCCGCCAATGTAGGCTACCGCCAGATCGAGATCGCCTTCGGTGGCCAGCAGATTTTCTTCAATGAGCTGGGGCCATTCAGACAAGATCAGCGGCACCATCGCTTCAAAATGGTGCTGAAAGGCCGATTGGGCGGGGGTGATCAGATTGTTGGTGGCCATGGCTGTCTCCCGTAGCGGCGGTTAGTAGTGGGCGAGATCCTGGCGAAGGCTTAGTAGACTCGCCGTCGTTGGCGGCTGCGGCGACGAAAGACTAAGTACAAGAGTATACCCACTAAAATTAGTACCAAAATCGGCACGGCGATCGCCAGTACCGAAAGGATGGTTGAGCTAGCCAGCTCCGTGGTTGAGACGGCAATATTGCCCACTGGGCCAGCCGCTGCGGTGGAAGCCAGCCGGGTGAGCCCGGTAAAGGCCTGGGTGCTGCTGGCGACGCCGCCCCCGGCGATCAGGGCTAAGCTCCACTGCAAGAAGGGGTTCATGTCGCCGCCAGTCACAGCGGCGGTGAGAACGGTGCCTGCGATCGCCGCCGCCGGCAGCTCCACCGCATCCATCAGGTTGTCAACCACCGGCACAAAGTAGATCAGCACCTCCAGGGCGGTGGCCGCTGCCAGGGCAATAATCGCCGGAGTGGTACTCATCCAGGCCATACCGGGCGACAGCGTGAGATAGCCTTGCTGAGCCGCCACCCCGGCGATCAAAAACGGCACCAAAATCCTGAATCCGGCGGCGGCGCTGAGGCCAATGCCAATGGCAATGTGCAGCAGTACGTCCATATTTTCCGGCAGTAAAGGCCATAGAACCTAGTCTATGGGGAGATGAAACGAGATACGCCGAGTCAGCGCCCCAGGTTTTGCCGCCACCGCTAGGGTGACCGGCTAAGTCAATCGTCTCCGACAGGAACTACAGGATCTTGGCCGAGGGAAAATACCTGCCCATCGATAAACAAACGGGTAATGCCCTTGGCTTGCAGGTAGGAGCTGGTGGTTTGCAGCAGACTGCCATCGGGCACTTTTACCACCCGCTGGTTACGGCGCGAAAAGCGGCGGGCCACGTTGTGGTTTTCAAACACGGGCAGGGTGCGTGAGTCGCCTTCTTCTTCAGGAATTTGGCCCAGTTCGGCGAAGGTGCGCAGGGGTAGCACCACCAGCTCCGACGAGGTGCGCTCGACGACCACATAGCACAGGGGGGGCAGCGCCGCTGCCGTCAGGGGAAAGATCTCTAAGGCCTCAAGGTTAGTGGTAGCAGCGCCACCGCCATCCCAGGAGTAGACGTTGTCGCCATCTTCGCCGTCGCCGTCGCCGTCCTCGTCATCGTCGTAGTCATCGTCGTCGAGGCCAACGGTATCGTCATCGTAGTCGTCGTCGTCGAGGGTCGCCGCGTCATCGGGGGCGGCGGTAAGGTCAAGATGTTTGGCTGAGGGCTCAGCCGAAACAGTCTGGGCTGATTTCAGCACCGGGCGGGCGGGTTTTTCTGGAGCTGGGTCGGGCAGAGAGAGCTGGGTTGGCTCAGGGTCTGCCGCTGCTTCGGCAATATCTGCCGCGATCGCTGGAGGAGCTTCGACCATCTCGGCCACTGGATCTTCTGCTGCCGATCGCGATCGCCGTTTGCGGGTAGGCTTAGCCGCGCTAGAAGGTGCTTCTGTCACCGTCGGCTCGGCGGTCATTACCGGCAGGTCGGCTGGCTCAATGGGCGCGACCTCAGGCAGCACCTCAGGGGCTTGCTTCCGGCGGGGCTTGGTCTTGGGCTTGGCGGCAGACTCTGCTTTCGCAGCGGCAGCGGGCTCAGCTTCAATCGCCACGGCCACAGCGGGCTCTGCCTCAGCCTCAGCAGTAGCGATCGCCCGATCGGCACCTCGCTTTTGCTGAATGAGAACGCTGTATTCGTCTTTGGGCAGACTGGACTTCAGCAAGCGGCTAATGGTGCTGTTACTCACCCCATAGCGTTCCGCCAGAGTGGATGTCGTTTCTTGGGGCTGGCGATACAGGCTCAAGATAGATGTCTTGTCGGCCTCGGTCAGCTTTTTGGGTGCCATGCCATGGGTTCCGTAACAATGCCATCTAACATTCTAGAGCGCGTTACCCCCGCCGCCGCCGCGTGCTCCGCCGCGAATTTACAGAAACGGCATTCTCAATCACTGCTCCCAGGCCAAAAAACACCGCCGAGAACGTCCAGAAGACTTCCCACAGGCTGCCTTCTACGTAGGTGCCGGTGTTGACGGCGTAGGCAAAAAACATATCGGCAATGTAAAGACAAAAGGCCGCGATCGCAATCAGCTTCCACGACTGCGAGTAGCGCCCCCCCCAAAAGGCCACCAGCAGAGTACCGGCAATAATCAGCAGCACAATGTCGCCAATTAGGTATAACAGCCCCACCCCATCGGCTAGCGGCTCCAGCAGGCCGTCGAGCTGGAGCACCCAGCCGGGGGCAGATGAAGCTTCGGCGACGGGCTCTGGCACGGCTGGGGGCACGACCTCCGGCGCGGGCGGGGGTGCCTCTTGGGCCAGATAGAATGCTGGGGTCTGAGCAGCAGGCACGACCGCTGCTTCGGCCGCCGCCAGGTTGACAAAAATTGTCAGCAGAATGCCGCCCAGCCCAATTCCCACCACAATCAGCCACTGGGATAGCTCCAGGTTCAAGCGCCGCGGCAGCACCGCCTTAAACATGCCAGCGGCCAGAAAGATATAGCTAAAAATATAGAAAAAGTCGCCCAGCGACACCGCCGGGTCTAGCCCCCAAACGTTGCCCCAAACAAAGAAGAAGATGTTGCCAAAGACGTAGGACAGCAGCCCCAGGCCAATCCAAAACCAGACGTTGCGACCGCTGACAATCTGGGTGCTGCGCCAGTTGCGGAAACACAGTACCGAGGCCAGAAAAAACGCACCAGTTTCTAGCAGGTTAATGCCCAGCAAAAACCAGCCAGGCTGGGCTCCATCTTCCCCCGGGGCAGTAAACAGCAAAAAAAACAGCAGGGTAGCCACGCCCCAAGCGATGCACGCCCCCACCAGCAGTGGGGTAGACGCGGAATTAGCAGATGACGGGGTTGATGACTTACTCAAGGGTTCACTCCTAACGGAACTCGACGGCACCCATGCCGACCAAAAAGCCGCGATCGCCCCGTGGGCTCGTCTAACCTATCGCAGCGATCGGCCGACCCCAGCCGGGAGCCTGGCGCAACGCCTGAATTGTACCGACTACCCACGATCTTGGGCCGTCAGCCTGACAGAATCGTCCTAATTAGTCGCGCAGAGTAATAATTCTTAAACTCTCGAAGGCTCGCCAGTCTCCCACCCATCCAACCCCGGACGTCTGCTAGCCTAGAGCCAGCTCTTCCCCGACGGAGACTGCTGCAACCACCGCCGAAACAGAGCCTGTTCATTTGCATTCAGGTCTTCAACCGCCTCTAGGGCGCGATCGGCAAAGTTGGCATTGCCAAAGTAATCTTTGCCAATGCGGTGGGTTTCTTCTAGCAGACGTTGCAGATGGTGATCTTGCCAGGGCGGTAGCTGCGGCATCGCCAGGGGGTCTACGGTCAGCAAGTTCTTGACCGCATCGGGGCTCACCGCCTGGGGAAACTTCCAGGCGGCAAATACCTTGCTAATGTCACCCTCAAACTGACGGGCCTGCTTAGCCCCCAGCAGATCTTCCACATCCATATACAGCACTTGCAGCATCAGCAGGCAGGCTTTGATGTAGGTGGCCTCCGCTGGCGGGGTGCCCGTGTCAGGGCCAGCATCGTCAAACTGGTCAAGGCGAATTTTGCCCCAGATGCTGAAGCGATCGGGCTCTTCAAGCAGCACGCAGGCCTTGCCTCGGTTGTCGGTCAGGTCGCGCCACAGCGCCCTGGCATCGTCTTCCTGGGCGGCGGTAAACACGCTCAGCAGCCGAAAGGTTTGCCCCTGGTACGACAAAATTGGAATTTGCTGATCTTTTTGAGGATGGTGCATCGTTTTGATGTCAACATCCTGCCGCTTGAGGATAAACATGTTATGGCCTGCTGACTCCTAACTGAGGTGAGTACCTGCAGTAGGCGGCGGCTGCAACGGTAAACCGCACCCTTGTTACTGCGTCATCGTGATGGGATAAAGTCTGGAATCCCCCCGCAAACCGTGAGTTCTATCCAAGTGAGTGACTTATTTTAGCGGTACTCACCGCCTCAGCTGCATTCACCGTCAATTTTTCAATATTCTATTCGCCCTAGTCTGCCCTGAGAGCAACCGACACCCCCTAAAATGTAGAGTGATTATGTTGGGGCCATTAGCTCAGCGGATAGAGCAACCGCCTTCTAAGCGGTCGGTCGCTGGTTCGATTCCAGCATGGCCCGTTGTTTATTGAATAAGGGTTTCAGCCTTTAGGGCAAAGCCCCTACTAGCAGCTTACCCCCATCGCTGTGCCCAATCTTTCACCACTGTCGGCCTTAGGCCGCTGGGACTGGGCAGTAAGGAAGCGAAAACGCTACTCTGGCTATAGTCCTAAATGCAGACAGGCAACTCCTTTGGACGACGCAGACCTACAGGCCAAACTCAAAAAGCTAGAGGCAGAACTCAACACCGCCGCGCCTCCAGCCGCCCGACCCGCCACCGACAAACCCGCCTCAACCCCTCAGCCCTGGGTGCAGCGGCTGAAGGGCAACGCGCTGTTGCCGGTCTATCTCGTGGCTATTCCGTGGGCGCAGGAAATTATTGACCAGGTGATGTTTGGCGGTCGCTGGAACCTGCCTCTGCACCCCCGCAGCCTTGAGGGCATACCGGGCATTTTTCTGTCGGCCATTTCCCACTCGGGGTTTGCCCACCTGATTGGCAACACCATTGGTTTTCTGATCTTTAGCTGGCTGATTTTGGCCAAAAGCCGCCGTGACTACTGGATCACTCTGCTGGTGGGCTGGCTAGGGGGCGGTGTGGTGGCCTGGCTGCTCGGACCCAATAGTGTTCACGGGCTGAGCGGTGTGGTGTACACCCTATTCGGCTATCTGCTGTGCATTGGCTGGCTGGAGCGCCGGGTGGTGCCCCTGCTGATTTCGATGTTTGTGCTGATTAACTACAGCTACTTTATTTTTGGCATGTTCCCCACTCAGCCGATGGTGGCCTGGTGGGGGCATCTGTTTGGTTTTGTGCTGGGAATTGTGGCGGCCTACGGGGTGTATCAGGAGCCGGGGAAGAAGGGGTAGGAGGAAGGGGTTAGGAGAGTTGAATTGGCCTGGATGCTCCAGGGTTTTAGGGCTGTGTGGCGGGGCACATAGAGAGGGTGGCGGGGCTGGCCAGTCAGGTTGTGGCCTAGGCAGTGGCATTTGGCCTGGTGGGGAGTGAGTAGGGTGAGGACGGCGCGATCGCGCCCCAGCCAATTCCCCCAGTTCCCCCAGGCCAGCAAAATCTGGTCGGCCTGCTGGGCGACTGTGCTCAGAGCGGCATCGTTTTCGGGGCCAACGGGATCGTCAGCCTGGCGCAGTGTTTTGGGGTGGGGACTGCGGTAGGCGAAGAGGTTGACGACAGCGATCGCCCCAAACCCCCAGCCCTGGGCCAAACCAATACAGCGACGAATCGTGGGGTCGTCTACGCTACTGTCGGCCTGGCTGGGGTTGAGCATGATGATGGCTAGGGCGGAGGCCGCGCTCCACCGCCGCCCGAGGCTGTATCGGTAGCGGCCCGTGGGGTCGAAGGTGGCAGAACGGTTTATGGTCGGCAGCTGCAACATTTGTTTACATTAGAGGATGGGGCGCGGTGGTTCTGACCAGGGTGGCGCAAGCGCTGCTGAGCACCCAGCACTCTACTCGGAGACCGACGGTTTGACTATTTTCTCAACGTTTAGCCCAGCGGTGCGCACCAATTTGACGGTGTTGTTTGCGGCGGGGCTGTGTTTTTGGGCCGGGTTGGCGGGGCTGCTGCCAACTCTGCCGCTGTTTATTGAAACCCTGGGGGGCAGCGGTCAGCAGATTGGCATTGTGATGGCCTCGTTTGCCGTGGGGCTGCTGGCGGCCCGGCCCTACCTGTCGCGACTGGCCGATGAGCGGGGCCGCAAGGTGGTACTGATGGTGGGGTTGAGTGCGATCGCGATCGCCCCCTTTGGCTACCTGCTAGTGCAGTTCTTGCCTCGGGCGATCGTGCCGCTATCGCTGGGGGGGTACACCCTCACCTTAGACAGCTCGATTCTGGCGATGATTGGCATTCGCGCCTTCCACGGGTTGAGCATTGCCGCCTTTGTGGTGGCCTACAGCGCCCTGGTGCTGGATTTGGCCCCGCCCGCCAATCGGGGCGAGCTAATTGGCTATATGACTTTGGTGAACCCCATTGGTCTGGCCCTGGGGCCTGCCATTGGCGGCTTTCTCTACGAGGCGACTGGGTTCACCACAGCGTTTTTGGCCATGGGGCTGCTGGGCATCGTCGGGCTGCTGCTGGTGGCGCGGCTGCACGAGCCCTACCAGCCCCGCAGCGCCGACGATGCCCCACCCAAAGTGTTTTGGGGGCAGCTGTGGACTGGGCGGGTGCGCACTCCGGCAATTATTTTGCTGCTGGTGGGGCTGGCCTTTGGCACCCTGAGTACCTTTGTGCCCCTCTACGTGCGCGAGGCGGGCCTGGCGCTGAATGTGGGGCTGATCTATACCGCCTCGGCGGCGGCCAGTTTTATGTCGCGGCTGGTGGCCGGACGGGCCTCCGATCGCTACGGGCGGGGTCGCTTCATTACCGTCAGTCTGCTGCTCTACAGCGTGGGCATGGGGATTTTTTGGCTGGCCGAGAGCGCGCCGATGTTTCTGCTGGCGGGGTTTGTGCAGGGGTTTGCCGGCGGCACACTGATTCCGATGATTGCGGCGCTGATGGGCGATCGCTCAACGGCTAGCGATCGCGGGCGCACCTTTGGGCTGGCCATGGTCGGCTTTGACGTGGGCATTGCCCTGGCAGGGCCAGTGTTTGGCACCATCGCCGATCAGATTGGCTACCGGGGCATCTTTGGCCTCTCCGGGGTGATGACCCTGGTGGGCATGGGGATTTTTGCCACCGCCAACAGCAAAGACCTGCCCCACTCCCTGCGGTTTGCCCTGGGGCGCGGCCAGGATGTCTACGCCATTGACCTGCCTCAAACGATAAAATCCCCCTAAACGAAGCTTCGCTTAGGGGGATTTTGAAGAACGGGCGTGGAGGGATTCGAACCCCCGACCCCGTGGTCCGTAGCCACGTGCTCTATCCACTGAGCCACACGCCCTCGTGCAGGCTTTCGATACTAGCATATTCCTTTGCCCACTTTAAACCCGTGACCTAAAACCCATGACAAAAAATCCTTCGGCACCCGCCGCGCTCACCCATCTCGATGCCCAGGGTCAGGCCCACATGGTGGATGTGGCCGCCAAGGCTCAGACCGTGCGCGAGGCCGTAGCCGTGGCCACCGTTGTCATGCGGCCCGAGACGCTGGCCACCATTGAGGCAGGCAACGCCCCCAAGGGCGACGTGCTGGCCACGGCCCGCATCGCTGGCATTATGGCGGCCAAGCAGACCGCCCACCTGATTCCCCTCTGCCACCCCCTACCCATTCAAAAGGTGGAGGTGCAGATTACCCCCGATGGGGTGCTGCCCGGCTACCGCATCCAGGCGACGGTCAAAATCAAAGCCGAAACCGGGGTCGAAATGGAGGCTCTCACCGCCGCCAGCGTCGCCGCCCTCACCCTCTACGACATGGCCAAGGGTCTGGAAAAATCCATCGAGATCCGCAGCATTCGCCTGCTAAAGAAAACCGGCGGCAAATCGGGCGACTACGAAGCAAAAGCGTGATCATTGCTTTAAAAATAGCTGATGGCTATCTTGCCATTGGGATCCTATGCCCATCGCCTTACTCACCGACTTTGGCCTTCAAGATAGCTATGTAGGCGTGATGAAAGGCATCATTGCCACGCTATCTCCCACAACCCAACTCATCGATCTCACCCACGACCTGCCACCGCAGAATCTCTACGCGGCGCGGTTTACCCTGCTCAGCGCCTACCCCTATATGCCACCGGGCACGGTTTACCTGGTCGTGGTCGATCCGGGGGTGGGTACCCAGCGGCGGGCGGTGGCGGTGCAGACCTCCCAAGCTGTGCTCGTCGGGCCAGACAATGGGGTGCTGAGCGGCGTTTGGCAGAGCGATCGCCCAGGAAATCAAGGTATTCTCAAGGCGGTAGAGCTGACCAATAGGGACTACTGGCGATCGCCCCACCCCAGCACTACCTTCCACGGGCGCGACATCTTTGCCCCAGTAGCGGCTCACCTATCCAACGGCGTGCCAATGGATAATTTGGGTTCCAGGATCGATCCCCAATCCCTAATTAGCCTTCCGTTACAGGCTCCGATCGCCACGGCCACAGGATGGATAGGGGCAGTTCAGTACATCGATCGCTTCGGCAATGCCGCCACGACTATTCCTGCCAGCACAGTCACATCTAAATGCTGGAGCGTAACGATAGGGGATCGGACGCTGCCATGCGGCCAGACTTACGGGGACATTCTCCCTGGGCAAGGACTGGCGATGGTGGGCAGCCACGGCTTTGTAGAACTGGCGGTGAACCAGGGCAGCGCCCAGCAGCAGTTTGGGCTGGCCGTGGGCGATCGCATCGAGCTAATCCTTGCACCCTAGCCCTGCACCGTGCGCCCTTGGAGCGATCCCTGAGGGCTGACATGAGGCTGTTGATGGGTAGTGGCCACCCAGGCGCGGTAGTCTTCCACCAGCTGTCGCTCGATGCGGTGCTTGATGGTGCTGAGAATGCCGCCCAGGAAGGTCTTGCCGGTGCGATCGAGCACCGAGGCGGGCATAAAGCGAATCGGCGGCGGCAGTTCTAGATGAATTTGCAAGTTGGCCTGGCCCTGGAGTTCGGTGTAGGTGGTCTGGCGCTGGGGCGTGAGGCTGCCCTGCAAGGCCATGCCAAAGGAATCATTCACAAAGCTCAGGTACTCAGGGCCTTTGACCCGACAGGCCACCGATTCTAGCTGCAGGGTGCCGTCGGCCAGGCTCCACACCCGCAGGTCGGCGGTGGGTTCGATGCTGATGCCAAAAAACTGTAGGGGCCGCAAACTGAGCCGATACAGGCCATCGCCCAAGACCTCGATACGGCGCGGGTCGGTAATCGCCTGCACCAGGCGCTGGGGCTGCCGCAGGTAGTGCTCAATCGGAATCGCCTCATTGGGCACCCGCAGGCGCAGGGTTTGGCTGGCATGGAATTCTTTCATAAATGAAAGCTACCTGAAAACGGGGTGCGACCAGGGGCAGATGAAGTTTTGTAACCCCTGTTTAACAATTTAGTACGTCTTTTAGAGTTCGTGGTGTTTGCCAGGCACCGTTGGGCACCTTAAGAGACTTTGCCTAACGGCGGATGGGGAGATCCTCCCTGACCATATTCGGCTCTCCGACTCGCGAGTTTTTCTGAGAAGACGTTACATAGAGTTACTACTTACTCAGGGTCGATGGCACCCAAGGAGACCGCAATGACATTTACCCCTACTCACGTTTTGATTTCGCGCACCAAAGAGACTCCGGTGCAGCTTGTTGCTGGACCTCAGGGCTACTGGCTCTACACCGAAGCCGAAGCGCAGAAAGGCAC
This sequence comes from Leptolyngbya sp. CCNP1308, assembly GCF_034932455.1. Taxonomy (NCBI): domain Bacteria; kingdom Bacillati; phylum Cyanobacteriota; class Cyanophyceae; order Leptolyngbyales; family Leptolyngbyaceae; genus Leptolyngbya; species Leptolyngbya sp. CCNP1308. The sequence continues at coordinate 235,609 of NZ_JAYGIH010000036.1, forward strand.
TACTCCCGCCTTTGAGCTGCGTCCTAAGCTAGGTTTCTACTGCCGCGGGCACCAGGTCGTTGGCTTTAGCCTCCAGCCGCTGACAGTTCGGACCGCTACTCATGCCGAGGCCACTCAGCTAGCCAAGTAGCTCAGTTGACTTGGGCGACCAAAAAGCACATCAATCTGAGGTGCGACCCCAGAGCTAAATGCGATTCAATCATCTGCTGGGCTTTTTCCCTTCCTTCGACGTAAGACAACCGCTAGCCATAGCTGGCAGGATTAGCCTATGAATACCGTTAACACTGCATCCCAACTCAGAAACCTAACCCGCATCCGTCGCATCAGCCGATTGATGGATACGGCCTTCAAAATTCCCGTTCTGGGAATAAAAATTGGCTGGGATCCGGTGCTTGGGCTAATACCTGGGCTAGGTGATTTGGTTGCTACTGCCATATCGGCTTACGTAATTGTTCTGGCAGCCCGGTTTGGTCTGCCCAGGGGCATTTTGACGCAGATGATCTTTAACATTGGCTTAGAGGCCGTAGTGGGGACTGTTCCTTTGGTAGGAGACTTATTTGACGCCTTCTACAAGTCGAACGTGCGAAACCTAAAGCTTTTAGAAGCTCACCTGCAATGCGAATCAACGGCACTAGAAGAAGCGGACAGCCTCAACCTGAACAGCGTACAGAATGGTGAGGTCTACACGTAATTTGGTGGGGGCGATCGCAGAATTCTATGCGATCGCTCTTCTTTTTCTTTGCACGTATTAATCTGCCTTGCGAGGGTAACAGCATTGAGCAAACTCTCATAAACTGCTGTTGAATGCTTTAAAAACCGCTTAATTATGTCAATGCCTGTTCCGTCTCGTCCCAGCGGGTTTCGTTTAGGATCCGGCGATGTCCCCGTGCAAATAGAGGTCTTTGTCGATCTGGAATGTCCTTTTTCTAAAAAGGCTTGGCCCACGGTGCTGGCGGTAGCTAATCACTACGAGAGCGAAAGCGTTGCCATTACAGCTCACTCCATCGTGCTGTGCGATCATCGCCAGAGCTGGGATTTGACTAAGGCTGTGGTGGCGATCGCCGCATACGATCCGCTGCGGGCCTGGCAGTTTATCGGCCACCTGTACCAACACCAGGCCGACTATGGGCCAGACGCCTTTGACCACAAAACCCGTCAAGACCTGCGACAGCTGATCGAAGACCTAGCCGCCAAATTTGACCCCGCCTTGTCAAATAGCGATCTGGCTCAGCAAATCAGCGATGAAGAGGGTGCAGTGGCGAGTCGAGCCAAAGCTTCGGTTCGCTATGCGATCAGTCGCGGGGTTTGGTCAACGCCGACGGTTTTCATCAATGGCAGCCCTGTCCCTGAGCTAGAGTCAAGCTCGACTCTCAGCGATTGGCAAACGGTTATAGCCCCTACGCTCTAAGGATTCGCTACGCCATTTTCCAGGTCAGTTCTTCCCCAGCCCGTAACGGCACCAGACCAGATTCCACGAAGGGTAACTCGTCGGGAACACGCCAGGTGGTTTTGGTTAGGGTAACCTGTGCCGTATTGCGGGGGAGCTGATAGAAGTCAGGCCCATAAAAGCTGGCAAAGGCTTCTAGTTTATCAATCGCGCCGACGCTCTCAAAGGCTTCGGCATACAGCTCTAAGGCATGCAAGGCCGAAAAGCAGCCCGCGCAGCCGCAGGAGCTTTCTTTGCCGCTGAGTGGATGGGGCGCACTGTCGGTACCTAGAAAGAATTTGGGATTCCCAGAAACGGCGGCTTGCAAAAGGGCCTGACGATGGGTCTCCCGTTTCAAAATGGGCAGACAGTAGTAATGGGGACGCAAGCCCCCTTGAAACAGAATGTTGCGGCTAAACAGCAGATGCTGCGGCGTAATCGTGGCGGCGATGTTGTCGGTTGCCAGCACAAAGGCCACCGCATCTGAGGTGGTAACGTGCTCCAGCACCATCCGCAGTTGGGGAAAGCGCTGCCGTAGCGGCATCAGGTGTTTCTCGATAAACACTTTTTCGCGATCGAACATATCGATGTTGGTATCGGTCACTTCGCCGTGCAGCAAGAGCGGCATATCGACTTGCTCCATGGCGGCAAACACGCGATCGCATTTGCGAATATCCGTGACCCCCGAGTCTGAGTTAGTGGTGGCCCCGGCGGGGTAATACTTCACGGCTTTGACAAACTCAGCCGCTTTGGCCGCCCTGATCTCATCAGGGCTGGTGTTGTCGGTGAGGTAGAGGGTCATCAAGGGCTCGAACTGCTGACCAGCTGGAACCGCGGCCAGGATGCGATCGCGGTAGGCGGCGGCATCGGCGACAGAGCGCACGGGAGGCTTCAAGTTTGGCATGACAATGGCGCGAGCAAATTGGCGCACCGTATGGGGCAAGACGGCCTTTAGAGCGTCGTCATCCCGTAGATGCAGGTGCCAGTCGTCGGGGCGAGTAATGGTCAGCTTTTCCATGGATAGGAGGTGTTGTAGGGTAAGTGAAAAGTACTATTTGCGCTCTTTGCCCCTGCCCGACGAGCACTCCAGCAGTGGGAATAAGCGATGACCCTTGCGATCGCAGGTTGATACCCAAGCAGAACCAGAAAATCTGCTCATCGTTATCGATGATGAAGCATTACATACTGGCTTGATTCAAGTCATTATTTAGCCGTTGAAGTATGCTCTAAAACCGCTGAAAATAGCGCTGCTGCCGGAGAGATCTAACGGTTCAGCACCACCTGCTGAATCAAATCGGCTAGTTTGATAGCGCTATCGGCCGTGGCCAAACTCCCTGCTGCTGCCGCCATCGCGTCTAACCGCTGGGGCTCTGCCAGCAAATTAAGCACTAGGGCCTGAAATTCTGTGGCGACAATCTGGCTTTGGTTCAACATCAGAGCGGCATGGGCATCGACAAAGACTTTGGCATTGACCGTCTGGTGATCTTCTGCGGCGAAGGGGTAAGGGATCAACACGGATGGCGTGCGAGAAATCGCTAGCTCCGTCAGCGTGCCCGCTCCCGATCGCCCAATCGCCAGGGTCGCCCGATGCATCAAGGCCGCCATCGAGCCAAAGAAGGGCCGGTGGATGTAGTGGGAATGGCTGTAGCTGTCGGCGTCGGGATCGCTGCTGCCGGTCTGATGCACAATCCAGGCACCGGCCTCAATCCACGCGGGGGCAGCAGCGCGCACCAGCTGGTTCACCGCGACCGCGCCCTGGCTGCCGCCCACGACCACGATCAGCGGCACTCCATCGGGAATCGCTGGATCGGTTAAAACGGGTGGTTCTGGGGTTAAGAATTCGTCCCGTACCGGAGTGCCGACCACGAGGGTGTTGGCCTTGGGCAAATATTGGCGGGCCGCCTCAAACCCCAGCGCCACGGCGGTGCAGCGGGGGCTGAGCCAGCGGGTAACTTTGCCAGGTAGAGCGTTGGACTCGTGCAGCACAGCGGGTAAGCCTAGCGATCGCGCCGCCAGAATCGCCGGAGCCGCAATGTAGCCACCGGTGGTAAACACGCCGTCGAAGCGGCTTTTTTTCAGCAACTGCCGCACCTGTACGGTGGCCTGACCAAACTTAGCGAGTGTCTTGATTGTCCCCAGACCAGGGCGGCCCTGAAACCCCGCCATGCGCACCGTATGCAGCGGAAAATGCTCGGGCACCAGGGTGGTTTCGAGGCGATCGGGCACCCCTAGCCACTCAATAGAGTAGCCCTCTTGGCGCAGGGCTTCGGCGGTGGCGATCGCCGGAAATAGGTGCCCACCTGTGCCGCTGGCGGCCACCAGCAGCCGGGGAGATGCCGCTCGGGTAGATGGAGATGACAAGGGAACACCCTCGATGCTGAAAACGCCTCTAACTATACCAACTCCTGCCTAGAATCTATGCCCGAGGTTTTCTCTTCTTTGAGAAAAAACGGATCCAGCGCTGGCTGAAGCGGGTTGGTGCCAGGAGGACAGCTGGGCTACTACCGTGGTCGGTCGTCAAGAAACTGATATAAGGTAGACGGAGTATTTTTGGTTAATGGGGCGGTTCAGCGTGGCTAACTCGGCAGTGCGGCGGTGGAGTCTAGGAATCGTGTCGATGGCGGCGGTGATGGCGGGGGCGGGGGCGTTTGCGCCAGTCACCCAGGCGAATGTGCCCATGAACGCACCAGTCTTGGCCCAAGCGGCCCCGGCCGAGGTACAGCAGCTTTTGACCGAGCTAGAGACGGCGGCGAGCAGTCGCAACCTCGAGGCCGTGATGGCCTTCTACAGCGAGGGCTTTGACAGCGACACTGGCTTTGACTACGCCCAGCTGCGCCAAACCCTCGAAACCCTTTGGCAGCAGTATCCCGACCTTACCTACGACATTGAACTGCTGAGCTGGCAGGCCGCTGGCCCCGGCAGCTACACCCTCGAAACCCGCACCACCGTCACCGGCACCCAAACCCGCCCCGATCGCACCCTCACCCTCACCGCCGACACCACCTCGCGCCAGCGCCTCGAAAGCGGCAAGATCGCCTACCAAGAGACCCTCAGCGAAACCAGCCGCCTGGTGTCGGGCAGCAACCCACCCACCCTGCAAGTGCAGCTGCCCGCCACCCTGACCACCGGGCAAACCTACAGCTTTGACACGATTGTGGTGGAGCCGCTGGAGGAGCGATCGCTGATGGGTGTCGCCGTCGAAGAAGGCGTCACCTCCGAAGACTTTTTTGAGCCCCGCCCAGTAGTCTTCGACATCCTCAGCTCTGGCGGGCTCTACAAAGTGGGCACCGCCCCCGCCGAGCCCGACAACCGCTGGGTGTCTACAGTGGTGATTCGCGAAGACGGCATGGTGGTCGAAACCCGCCGCGTGCGTGTTGAGTAGCGCCGCGACCACCATGGCAAACCACAACTGGCTAGTCACCGACGACGGCACCTGTAGCTCCTTTGGCAGCCCCGAGACGCTGGAGCCAAGGCGCTACTACCGCCTCTATCGGTTTCTCACTGAGCTAGAAGATATTCTCGATATCTTCCACGACGACATCAGTCGACTAGAGGCTGTTACCCCGCTGGTGCGTAAGCTGCTGGTCAGCTCCTACTGGCTGCAGATGGAGTACAACACCCCCGACCCCAGAACTGGCTGGAGCGTCAATTTTCTCTATCGCGAGCACGAGTTCCCGATCACGGTGCAAATGGTGGCCTGGCTGCCGGGGCATGCCTCTACAGTTCACAATCACGGAGCCTGGGGCATTGTGGCTCTGGTGGGCGGTCAAGAGCGCCACCGTCTCTGGCGACGCGCCCCCGAACCCAACTACCCCGATCAGCTAGAGCCAGTTGACGAGGTGATTCTCAACCCCGGCGATGTTGTGGCTCTCACCGCCAATACCATCCACAGCGTAGAACCTGTGGGAGATGAGCCCACGGTGTCGTTTAACGTATACGGGGCGACTAATTTGAGCGATCGCTACGAGTTTGACCTAGAGCATCACACGGCGAAACCGTTTTAGTGAGGCAGGGAGTAAATCGCCTTGTCTCCCCCAATTCCCTTCTCCAAAAACATTTAACAGATTCTCGCCGATTGGATGAAAGATTTGGCAAGTTGGGGTAAACTTCATCAGACTATCGGGGGAGTGTCGGCTAGAAGCGTCTTTTAACCTTAAGCTACGCCAGTTTGAGCTTCCCAAAAGACCCATCAGGCCGCCCGTTTCTCCCTTTGCCACCGCCAGGATAAATCGACCTATGAGCCAGGAAGAATCTCGCAGCACCGCCACATTGCCGCCCGAGGAGCCGACCCCGGTCGATCCAGAGACCCTGGTGACCACCTATGCCGACAGCCTGATCACCGAGCTGTTCGACGATGTTGACAAAATTTTGGAGGGCGATGAAGCAGCCCTAGCAGCGGTAGAGGCGGCTCCAGATCCGGCTTCTACGGCGATCGCCCCCTTTGTCGAAACCACCGCCGAACCCGTAGATTTGCCAGCGGCAGACGCGCCCTTGGCCCCCCTGGGCACCGATCTCGATTTCTTCCGCACCGATGAGGTTGGCACCCATCCGCCAGCAGCCCCCGACAAGACCCGCTTGGGTAAGCTGTTTGACCGCATGCTGCTGACCATTACGGCACTCTCGCTGATGGGGGTTGGGGGGCTGCTGTGGTTTAGTCAGCCGGGCAATCGCTTTTCTCTGGGGCGCTCCGCTACCGAAACGGCGGCGCAACAGTCTGACGAAGAATTTTTGGCCTACTTGCAGCGATCGCTAGAGGTGATCGCGGGCAAGGTTGAGCGGGGCGAGGTGGGCACCTCTACCGTTGTCGGTCAGGCCCCTGGCGGGGTCGCTGTACCTGCGCCGCCCATGCTGCCGCCCCTGGGGGCCGGTGGTACCGTCGGCAGCCTGGGCTCTGGGCCAGTCAACGTTATCGAGCGGGTTTACATTCCCTACCAGACGGCACAGCAGCCCGCCCCGGGGGCTACGGTTCTGGTACCTCAGCCAGGGGTGGGCGCGCCGTCTGCGGTGGCCCCTACCGCACCGTCGCAGGCCCCGGTGGCGGCAAACCCGATTCACGGGCTGGTGGGTATCTTAGAACTGGGCGATCGCTCGGCAGCCCTGTTTGAAATTAACGGCGTCTCTCAGCGGGTCTACATTGGCGAGCGCATTGGCAGCAGCGGCTGGAGCCTAGTGTCGGTCACTAACGAAGAAGCGGTGATTCGTCGCAACGGCGAAGTGCGATCGATCTTCATTGGGCAGCGGTTCTAAGCAAACCGTTGTGCTGGCAACGATCTAGGTTTAGTCGCTATTGAGGTCGTGGCCAGCGTCTAAATATTCTTGGACTGACTCTTGCATCGCCATAACAGCGTTGTGCAGATTAACCTCAGTCTGGCGGGCGGCATCGGCGGCGGTTTTGACCAGGGCCGCTATGTCGGTTTCGCGCTGCTGTTTGGCACCCATGGCGACGGCGGCCGCGTTGATGCCGTCGAGGGTGGCAATGGTGCGGTTGGGAATGTAGTCGCTCACGCTGTTGATAGTTTTGGCAGGAATACGGCATGAAGACTCGATTGGGTTCATTGCAGTAGATGCTCGCTGATAGGAGTAAGCCTGTAAGGTAGGCTCTGCCAGTTCGCGATCGCAGATCTGGGGCGATGATCTAGGGATGCGATCGCAGAACAGCAAAAAACTTAAACCTGAGACGACGGCAGGGGTTGTGCGTCTGATGGGTCTCACCTACAGCCAGCTTGCCTGGCCCGGTGCTTCGATCTGTGGCCCAATTACCAAGTTTGTGACCCCAATTTACAGAAACCTATAAAGCAGAGGTGAATAGCTGCGATCGCCCTCCGCCGGGTATCAAAATTCTCGGGTATTTTCGTTGCCAGAATTGTCCTTAACAGCGGTTAGCCACTGCTGTGCTACCGCCAGCAGAGCTGGTTCTCACCCGGGCACTGCACAAGCGGGCCGCCCACCCCATTATTTTTATTTCACTAGAATAAAACCGTAGATATCCTACTCACTGGTTTTATCACTATGTCAATCTCTCGATGGTTTACCCGTGGCGTTGCCCAGCGTCTTGCCTTTGCAGTTCTTGCTGGGCTGCTGTGGCTCAGCTCTAGCCTGTTTGCCCCCGCCTACGCCGCAGACGCGCCCAAACGCTACATTGCCGCCGATGGCACCGATCTGACCGCCATGGCCCAGTGTTTGCCCAAAGAGCTCAGCCAGGGCAACTTTGCCCGCGCCCTGCGCGAAGCCCAAAACGACTTTTTAGAAAAAGTCTTTGATGTCAAAGACAACTACAACGATTACAAACTCGACGACACCGAAATTGCCTACCTCGCCTGCGTCGAAAGCAAAGGCGTCACTCCCCAGGTAAAGCGCTGATCGCCCCGGGTAGGGCGAACCCGCTATTCTGAAAGGCAGGCGTTGCGGAGTTAAACCATGGGCCTCTTCGAAGACCTGAGCAAATTTCTTGAAACCCGGCTCGACGAGTTTCTCAAAGCTAACCCCCACCTAGAGCTGTGGGGCTTAGAAGACCAGCTGCGGGGCCAAGAGCAAGACGCCATTCGCCTGCTGGGCGACCTCAAGCGCCGCGAAAAGCAGCTCGAAGACAGCATTCTCGCCACCGCCCAAGACATTCAGCGCTGGCATAGCCGCATTCAAAACGCCCAGGCCGCCAACCGCCTTGACCTAGTCAAAGCGGCTCAAGAGCGCGAGGCGGCTTTGCTGCGCCAGGGCAACCAGTACTGGGGCCAGCTTAAGGGCGTCAAAGACCAGATTGAGCAGACCCGCACCCTGCAAAAAGAAATTCACGATCGCCGCCGCGAACTCAAAGCCAAAATCGCCGAAACCCAGGCCCAGCGCACTGCCCAGCGAGCCACCACCAGCTGGGACACGGGCTGGGCTAAGACCCCCTTTGACGGATTTGGCCGCGATCCCATGGATCCGGTAGAGGAGTCGTTTCAGCGATGGGAGACAGAGCAGGAACTGGAAGAACTGAAGCGAAATATGCGGTAGTGAAGGCGTCAGGGAGGGATGGTTAGACACCCCATCACTCCCCCACCCTATTTCCCTAAGGTTTCTTGATTTCAAAGGAAATCGTATCCGCCTTGCGGCTGGCCTTGGCGGACTTTATAGGGGCCACGACTGCTGGGGTAGGTGGTGCTGTCGGGCTTGGCCAGGAGGGATCCGCTGACTTTGTCGGTAGGGAGCTGAAGGTGGGCCAGTTGCGGCCAAAAAGCGCGACATAGTTGGAGGCGATCGCCAGCCCAATGCCCCCGGCGATCGTCAGTGGCAGCGATAGCTCAACGCTACTCACCCAGGGCAGATGCCCCAACCACTGGGCGGCTTCGGCCCCAAAAAACAAGATCAAAAAGCAGACTAGCCAGAGCTTCATAGCATCCCAAAACATTTCTTGTGCCAAAGACTGAGCCCAGTAAATCATTAGCTGGTCAGCCATTGAACCATTCCCAGAGAACAGCGGCTGCCCTGATTATCGCTCAAGGGTGAGATTTTGCTCTCGGCCAGCAATTGCCCAACGAATCGGACATCTTTCTTAAGAAACCTGCCCTTAGGCCACGCAGGTCGACAGAATGAGCCTGGGGTAAGCGTTTGGTAGCCTGGCTGGGCTGCTGAGGCGGGCTCTAAAGCTGGTCTGACTGGGGGCGATCGCGCCTCAGCTTCCTCGATTTTGCTATGAAACCGACTTTTCCTTGGGGAAGGGTATGTCAGAATGTAAGCGGTTTTTTGCCAACTCACGCAAGCTCTTGGAGTAGGCAGTCGAAATGGATTCTGTAGACACGCTTTATCAATACGCCTGGCTGATCCCGGTGCTGCCGCTCATCGGGGCTGCCATCGTTGGCACCGGGTTGATTTCCTACGGTGAGGCCACCAGCAAGCTGCGGCAGCCGGCGGCAATCTTCATCGTCTCCCTGATGGGGGCGGCGATGGCGTTTTCCTTTGCAATTTTTTGGAGCCAGTGGCAGGGGCACGCCCCCTACCAGGCCATGTTTGAGTGGGCCTCGGCGGGCGACTTTCACATTGAGATGGGCTATACCATCGACCACCTGGCGGCGCTAATGCTGGTCGTGGTCACCACCGTCGCCTTTCTGGTGATGATCTACACCGACGGCTACATGGCCCACGATCCCGGCTATGTGCGGTTCTACGCTTACCTGAGCCTGTTCAGCTCCTCCATGCTGGGCCTGGTGATTAGCCCCAACCTGCTCCAGGTCTACGTGTTCTGGGAGCTGGTGGGCATGTGCTCGTACCTGCTAATTGGCTTCTGGTACAACCGCAAGCCCGCCGCCGATGCCTGCCAAAAGGCCTTCGTCACCAACCGCGTGGGCGACTTTGGCCTGCTGCTGGGCATCCTCGGCCTGTTTTGGGCCACCGGCAGCTTCGACTTTGAAATCATGGGCGAGCGGCTGACCGATATGGTCAACATCGGCAGTCTGCCCGCCAGCGTCGCCGCTATCTTCGCCATTCTGGTGTTCCTCGGCCCGGTGGCCAAGTCGGCTCAGTTCCCGCTGCACGTGTGGCTGCCCGACGCCATGGAAGGCCCCACCCCGATCTCGGCGCTGATTCACGCCGCGACGATGGTGGCGGCGGGCGTGTTCCTGGTCGCCCGCATGTACCCCGTGTTCGAGCACATCCCCACGGTGATGACCGTGATTGCCTACACCGGGGCGTTTACGGCATTTATGGGCGCGACCATCGCCATCACCCAAAACGACATCAAGAAAGGGCTGGCTTTTTCAACCATGTCGCAGCTGGGCTACATGGTGATGGCCATGGGTGTGGGTGCCTACAGCGCCGGGCTGTTTCACCTCATGACCCACGCCTATTTCAAGGCGATGCTGTTTTTGGGATCCGGCTCCGTGATTCACGGTATGGAAGCGGTGGTGGGCCACGACCCGGTGCTGGCTCAAGATATGCGCCTGATGGGCGGCCTGCGCAAGTACATGCCCGTTACCGCCATCACCTTTCTGATTGGCACCCTGGCGATCTGCGGCATTCCCCCCTTCGCGGGCTTCTGGTCTAAGGATGAAATTCTGGGCGCGACCTTTGCGGCGAACCCCGTTCTGTGGGTGGTGGGTTGGCTGACGGCGGGGATCACCGCCTTCTACATGTTCCGCATGTATTTCTCCACCTTTGAGGGCAGCTTCCGGGGCAACGATGAGGGCATTCGCCGCGACCTCAAGCGGGCGCAGCTTCAGAAGATGGGCGCATCCCTGGGCCCCGGTGCCATGAACCCCCAGGAGCTAACCCTGGATGCCCCCCACGACGACCACGATGACCATGGGCACCACGCCCACGAACCCCACGAGTCGCCCCTGTCGATGACCTTTCCGCTGATGGCGCTGGCGGTGCCCTCGGTATTGGTGGGCCTGCTGGGTACGCCTTTCGCAAACTACTTCGAGGCCTTCATCCATCCCCCTGGGGAAGTGGTAGAAGCCCTGGAGTCGGCGGAGGCCTTTGACTGGAGCGAGTTTGCGCTGATGGCGGGGAGTTCCGTTGCGATCGCCACTGTCGGCATCATCATCTCCGTGCTGATGTACCGCACCAAGGTGGTTGACCCGAAGGCGATCGCCGCTAAAATCCCTTTCCTCTACAATCTCTCGCTCAACAAGTGGTACATCGACGAAATCTACGATGTGGTCTTCGTCCAGGGCAGCCGTAAGCTGGCCAAGCAGGTGCTCGAAGTCGATATCCGCATCGTCGATGGCATCGTTAACCTAGCGGGCCTCGTCACCCTAGTGACTGGCGAAGGGCTAAAGTATCTGGAGAATGGCCGCGCTCAGTTCTATGCCTTGATTGTGTTTGGGGCGGTGCTGGGGCTGGTGTTGCTGTCAGGCGTCACCTAAGCGTGAGCGGCGGGGAGAGGAAAGTGTTGAGCTCTTTGTTTTGAATTTTGAATTCTCAATTTTTAATTCCAAACTCAAAATTCAAAACCTTCTCCCCCTCCTCAATTTCCCTTAATATCCTGCCCTTTTAGCAGAACGCGACGAGAAACAGCACTATGGACTTCGCGACTTTTCCCTGGTTGACCACCGTTACGCTGCTGCCGCTGGTGGCCTGCATAGCGATACCGTTTCTACCTGACGACAACGGTAAGACGGTGCGCTGGTACGCCCTGTCGGTGGGCCTGATCGACTTTGTGTTGATTGTGGCCGCCTTTTACCTCAACTATGACTTCAGCAATCCTGGTCTACAGCTAGTCGAGAGCTACACCTGGGTGCCCCAGCTCGACCTCAAGTGGTCGGTGGGGGTAGATGGTCTATCGATGCCCCTAGTGCTGTTGACCGGGTTTATCACCACCCTGGCGGCCCTAGCGGCCTGGCCGGTGACCCTTAAGCCCAAGTTCTTTTACTTTTTGCTGCTAGCCATGTACAGCGGCCAGATCGGCGTGTTTGCCGTGCAGGATATGCTGCTGTTCTTCCTGTTTTGGGAGTTAGAGCTGATTCCGGTGTATCTGCTACTGTCAATCTGGGGTGGCAAGAAGCGGCTCTACGCGGCGACTAAGTTCATTCTCTACACCGCTGGCGGGTCGCTGTTCATCTTGGTGGCGGCGCTGGCGATGGCCTTCTACGGCGACACCATCACCTTTGACATGACGGCCCTGGCAGAGAAGGTCTATCCACTGCGGATGCAGCTTTTGCTCTACGGCGCGTTTTTGATTGCCTACGCCGTCAAGCTGCCGATTATTCCGCTGCACACCTGGCTGCCCGATGCCCACGGTGAGGCTACGGCCCCGGTGCACATGCTGCTGGCGGGCATTTTGCTTAAAATGGGTGGCTATGCCCTAGTGCGCATGAACCTGGGCATGCTGCCCGATGCCCATACCTACTTCGCGCCAGTGCTGGTGATTTTGGGCTGCATCAACATCGTTTACGCAGCGCTGACCTCCTTCGCTCAGCGCAACCTGAAGCGCAAGATCGCCTACTCGTCGATTTCCCACATGGGCTTTGTGCTAATTGGGATTGCCTCCTTTACCAACTTGGGGCTGAGCGGCGCGGTGCTGCAAATGATCTCTCACGGGCTGATTGGGGCCAGTCTGTTCTTCTTAGTGGGGGCCACCTACGATCGCACCCACACCCTGATTTTGGATGAAATGGGGGGCGTGGGCAAAAAGATGCCCAAGATCTTCGCCATGTTTACCGCCTGCTCGCTGGCCTCGCTGGCGCTGCCGGGCATGAGCGGCTTTGTGGCTGAGCTCATGGTGTTTGTGGGCTTTGCCACCAGCGATGCCTACAGCTTGACCTTTAGGCTCGTCACCGTCATCTTTATGGCCATTGGAGTCATTCTCACGCCCATCTACCTGCTGTCGATGCTGCGGGAGATTTTCTACGGCCCTGAGAATAAAGAGCTGATCGAGCACGAAGTGCTAGCCGATGCCGAACCCCGCGAGGTGTTTATCATCGCCTGTCTGCTGGTGCCGATTATCGGCTTTGGTTTCTACCCCAAGATGCTGACCCAAATCTACGACGCCACTACCCAAAAGCTCACGGCCCGACTCAGTCAGGTGTTTGTGACCGACTCCAGTGGCGAAGGGTTGGCTCCCCTTGCTGCGCTGCCGGTGCTAAAAGCGCCCTCGGTGAGTCAGTAAAGGCGTTATGCCGATACCAAACACCCCTCGGAACCAATCTCCGAGGGGTGTTTAGTATCGGGGAAATTGCAAAGATCTTACTGGGTGGCGGTGGTGGTGCCAAAGAAGTCAATGCGGTAGTCGGTGATGGTGACCCCCGTGCGGGCTTCGATCTGCTGAATCAGGTCGGCGGGTAGGGTGACCTCAATGTCAATAATCTCGTTGGTGTCGAGGCAGTTGACGTGGCTGTGGGAGTCGCTTAGGTGGCCGTAGAGGCGACCGTCGGCCCTTTCAACGCACTCAATAATGCCCTGCTCAGAGAGGGCGTCAAGGTTTTGGTAGACCGAGGTGTGGCCAATCTCGCGGCCCTGCTGGTTGAGGCGATCGTAAATTTCGCGGGCAGAGAGGTGGCCCTGGTGCTGCCACAGCAGATCTAAAATGTAGCGCCGCTGCCGACTGAGCCGCATGCCAAGGGCCTGGCATCGCTCAATGGCATCGTCTAGAGAGGCGATGGGCTTATTGGGGGCAGCTTGCTCATCCATAGTAGGGGAGGTAGTTCGTACTCAGTACCACTTTAACTTGTTTAAAAGAATCGTGTCTAGCACTACAAATATAAGGTGGAATCTCGGGGTAAATCCGGTCTCATTCAGGATGAAAGGTTAGTTTAGTCATTGTCTAGATTGCCCAACTGTAAGGCGTTTTAGCGCTGACCGAGAGGTTTGCTGAACCTAACCGTAGATTAATCCATTGAGTTTTGCGGTCGAGCTGTTTTTTTACGCTGCATACAGCAAAGACCTTAACAGCACAAGAATTCTAGACCCAAGACGGGTGTTTGGCCTAGCGCAACCTAGTGAAACGTTGATCTGGCAAAGGCTTGAGCGGGTAGGCGCTGGCTAGTTTCGCCTCGGGGTTGGTTGCCATCGGCGCTCCGTTGACGAAAATGCCCAATCGCTGAATGCGCAACTGCAAGGAGGGGGGCTCAGAACAGAGTTCGCTGGGCTCAATTTGCAGTGGCTAGCTGCCTGCGATCGCGGTTAGAGCCTGGAGTCGAGCTGTTCCATACCGTTTGACTACCCTAAAGCGGGCAGACACTGAGTCAATGGCAACCCCATAAAAACAAAAACTTTCGCTATTCAGCGTATACGCTGACTTGGCCCAATCTCTTCCCTACTGGTGGATAAATCTCCCCCTAAGAGTCGGTTTTATTCAGGCAAGAAATAACTATTGTTCAGGAATGATCCAATAGAACTAATCGTCACTCGTTAGCTTCTATGGAGAAATAGCCTTTAGCAAGGAAGATGGTCTATATGAACGTTAACAAAAACAACGATTACAAACCAGATCTTAATCGTGATCCGGATCCAATCCATCAACCGACTGATGAGCACAAGCCAGATCCTGATAGCAATCCTGACCCAATTACTGGGGAGCAGGGTGCTCGCCCGGTGGGTACTGGGGTTGGCGCTGCAGGCGCAGGCGCAGTGGGCACTGCCGTTGGGGTTATTGTCGGTGGCCCCATTGGCGGTGCCGTAGGTGCTGTGGTTGGTTCGGTAGCCGGTGGGCTACTAGGTAAGGGAGTGGCTGAAACCCTAGACCCTACCGTTGAGGATGAGTACTGGCGTCACAACTACGCTACCCGCCCCTACGTAGAGCCTACCTACACCTACGAAGACTATAGCCCTGCTTACCGCACTGGTTACGAAGGCCACTCAACATACTCAAAACAGGGGCTGACCTACCAAGACGCTGAACCCCACCTTAGACAACAATATGAGCAGCAGTCTAGCTCTAGCCGATTGGGTTGGGATAAGGCGAGACATGCCAGCCAAGACGCGTGGCATCGGCGTGAACACGTTGCTTCTGACAGCGACACAAAATTCAAGTAGCGTCTACTTGTAATTGCTTAAAGGCTCTAAAGGTTGCTTTAGAGCCTTTGCTTTTTTTGGTAGTTGGCCAGACAGCTCAGGGTCAAGGAAGCCAACACAACCAAAAGCTGGGACGCTATCTGGTTCGCCATCGTTTCTCAAGGAATGTTGTCTTTATGTGCCCTAACTAAAAATGGCGATGCAATTGGCCTGAATTTTGACTGAGCCAGAAGTTTTGATGTGCGTTCTGGCAGGCGCGTGGCCGACTTCAAACGACTTTTGCGGCGGTGCCTTTTACGGTAGCGATTATTGGACTATTAAGTGGGCAAATCTATTCAGGTAGCTTGATAATGAAGCTTGTTCCTTTACCCTCTGCGCTTTCAATGTCGATGGTTCCCCGGTGAGCTTCGACAATGTTCTTTGCTAAAAACAGCCCCAATCCCCAGCCTGTTTTATCTTCTGCCGAAGGAGTTCGCCGAAACTGCTGAAAGAGAATGGATTGAGTCTCCGGTGGAATGGGATTGCCCTGGTTGTGAATAGCAAGGTGAATCCACCCGTTATCCCTTTGAAGGTTGAATGTAATTGGAGTGTCGGGTTCGCCATACTTCACGGCGTTGCTGGCTAGATTTTCAATCACCCGCCGAAGTTGCTTGCGGCTGCAGCTGGTGGTAATGCTTGGGTCTGAAACTACGACAAAGCGTTCTCCGTAGGTAAAAGCTAGATCTTCCACGCTTTCTTTAAGCAGCTGATCTAGGTTGCATTCTTCAAACTCTAGGGAGAGACTTTGCCCTGCTCGTAGACGACTAGCGTCGAGTAGGTTTTGAATCATGGCATCCATGCGATCGATGGCACCGATCATTCTTACGGTAATGTCGAGGTGGGCATCGCCTCGCTCAAACCGGCGCAAAATTAGCTGAGCACCCATTTTTACAACATTGACTGGACCTCTAAGGTCGTGGGTCAATGTCACCATAAACATTTCCTGAATATCCCTGAGTGTATGGGAAAACTGCGTGGCGGCATCGTTAACCGCTTGCTCAATGGAATCAATAATAATGTCTCGGTCTCTTACATTTAGGGAGGCTTTTTCTTCTAGAACTTGGAATATGACCTGACGAAGAATATGGTATTCCAAAATGAGCTGACTCACGGTGTAGTCGGCATACCCGGCACGCTCATGGCCATGCTGTTTGCCGACGTGAGTGCTCTCTAGTCTAATGGCTTCAATTTGGGCTGAGGTCTTGCCGGACTGATCGGAGAGAACGTCGGCTAGGTGATTTAAATAACGAGGCAAAGAATTTTGTAAAGCCAGCGAGTCTTGATGAACTGATGCGCTCAATTCGTCGCGGGTTCGAATTTCCCATAACTCCATAATCTTTTTAGAATTCTTCTTAAGACGTTCAGAAGTCGAGTTCGAAACCGTCTTTTTGTTTGAGAAGTGGGAGTCAGGCATCTTTGCAGTAGTCTGGATGATATTGAGAGTTATATCAGCCAACTGCGGCGGAGTTCATCACCCATTTGGTAGAAGATGTTGTTGGCATTTGTGCTGTCTGTGATACTTGCCTTAGTTAAGGGTATGGAGCGATACATATACACTGACTGAACGTTAATGCGATCGCTTAAGCCACAGGCTCTTTAGTAGGGCAAAGCCTAAAGAAAACAGAAAGAAAGCAGGTGTTCGCATGATGTATGGTATTTGCGATCTGCGTGTCAGGCCGAAAAAAGCAGCTGATACCGTGCTGAAGATTGTTTGCCTGTGAGGTTTTATTCTGTGCTGGCTTTGGGCCTCAGCTCAGGAATGTAGATCATTTACGGGCTGAGGTTGTGCCTAGATCATCATGATCTTTAATGATCTTTTGAGCAATGTCATGGGTAAGAATGCTAGAGGGGCGATCGCTATCCTTCCCGACACCAATCGCCTTTTGCCTCATCAAAATCTATCTTAAGACTGATGTTTTTGTATCTAAACCTAGAAGTGGATAGTGTCGCAAGATGCCGGGTAACATAATATTCTCACTGGCAATTGTGGGGTAATGGGTGGAGCTTCTGAGAGGCAGTCGACAGTAGTCTGCTCATACAGCAGACTCTACAGCGCATGCCATACAAATAGATGGTAAACAAAAAAGCTAGACAGACTGGCATTTTAGACGCGCTTGCTAAGCGCATTGCCTTAGCAGATCTACTACCTGCACCGAAATCGCCTGGGGGGCAGACGCTCTCGCTCAGGTGGTACCTTGTGCTGCTGGTGGCGGGAACGCTGCTACCGGTTGTGCTGTTTGCTGGTGCGGTTGTCTTGAGGCTCTCAAACCAAGAGCAGGCTGTGTCAGAGCGGCTGATGCTCCGGGAGGCCCATAATCTGGCTTCGACAGTAGGGAGTGAATTTTCTAGCACAACTCGAACGCTACAGGCCCTAGCGGCATCTGAACAGCTCTACCAAGGCGATCTGGAAAGCTTTCACAACGAAGCGAAGCGATTGACAGCGACGCAAATCACCTGGTTGACCACGATTCTGCTATCTCCCGATGGGCAAGAGCTGCTCAACAGCGGGCATTCCTTGAGCCGCCCCCTGCCCTACACCCACGAATCTGAGAGTCTAGAGCGACTGATTGAGACTCGTCAGCCCACGGTAGGTGATTTGGGGCAAGGGCAGCTGGGGCAAGACTTTGCTTTTCCGGTGCGCGTGCCCGTCATCCAAGACGGCAATTTGCAGTATGTTTTGACGGCTATTATCTCGCCTGAGACCCTGGCTAACGTTGTTGGTGCTCGACTCCCGGTCGATGGAGAGTGGACGCGTACCATTGTCGATGGCCAAGGGGTGGTTGTCGCCCGCACCCGCAACCCTGAACGCTTTGTGGGCAAGCTGGGCACCCCCTCTTTTTTGCAGCACATTGGCGCAGCCAATGAGGGTGTCTACCGGGATACTACCCTAGACGGCATAAAGGTGTATGTCGCCTTTAGCCGGGTGCAAGACACCCCCTGGACGGTGGCGGTCACGGTGCCAGTCGAAGTCGTTCAGAGCCCCGTGAGACGGGCGATGTGGCTAGTAATTGGGTCGGGTTTAGCGCTGCTGTTGGTAAGCGGCTTGGGGGCTTATTTGCTGTCGCGACCGATCTCTCGCGGTATTACCAAGGCGGCGTTGGCGGCAGAAGCGTTGGCCAACGGTGAGCCGCCCCAGGTCAGCACACTTTCGATTCGAGAGATTGTCCTGCTGGGGCAATCCCTAGAGTTTGCCGCTAACCTGCTGTCTCAGCAGGAGCGAGAGCGGGCTGAAAACCTCATGCGGGCAGAAGCTGCCCGAGAAGAAGCAGAGGCCGCCAACCGCATCAAGGACGAGTTTTTAGCGGTGCTCTCCCACGAGCTGCGAACGCCGCTGAACCCGATTGTGGGCTGGTCTAGTCTACTGCGCAGCGGCAGATTAGATGCCGAAAAAACGGCGTTTGCCCTAGAGGCGATCGAGCGTAATGCCAAGCTACAAACTCAGCTGATTGAAGATCTTCTAGACGTTACCCGCATTATGCAGGGAAAGCTAAATTTCAAAAAAGTACCGGTTAGTTTGGCCTCAGTTGTTGAAGCTGCTATCGAAACGGTGCGGTTAACGGCAGAAGCTAAGTCTGTTCGTATTCAGGCTGATTTAGATCCAGCGGTTGGGCTGGTTTTAGGAGACCCTACCCGTCTCCAGCAGGTAGTTTGGAATTTGCTCAGCAATGCGGTTAAGTTTTCGCAGGAGGGCGAGCAGGTTGACGTGAATTTGCTGAAGGTTGGTTCTCAGGCTCAAATTCAAGTCAGCGATACTGGTAAGGGCATTCATCCTAATTTCATTGCCCATATATTTGAGTATTTTCGCCAAGAGGATGGCACCACAACCCGCAAATTTGGCGGTCTAGGGCTAGGGCTAGCGATCGCCCGAAACCTAGTAGAAATGCACGGTGGCACCATTCAAGCTGAAAGCCTAGGCGAAGGTCAGGGAGCAACCTTTACCGTTAGGCTGCCACTGCTAGAAAGCTGACCATGGGAGAATTTTGCGATCGCCAATAGATAACCCCAAGCTATTCGAATTCTAGAGGGATACGGTGCTACGAGCTGGGCCTGACGATAGAATGAATGGCCTAAACGCAATCTACTGATTGTGAGTTTAGAGTAGCTGGAGAATTGCATGAGCGAACCCCAAAGCCCTATTGCCGTTGTAGCCTCTGAAGCCCCGCTGCGAACCAAATCGTCAAACTACCCAGAGCCCTTTGCCTCTAGAATGGCGGGTCGAGAAAAGAGACCTTTGGGAAACCTGTTTGGGCTATCTAACTTTGGCGTCAACCAGGTGAAATTGATGCCTGGTGCCGTTTCAGCTTTGCGACACGCCCATTCCACCCAAGACGAGTTTATTTATATTCTTTTAGGAACACCAACCCTGATTACCAATGCTGGAGAAACGCTGCTGCAACCCGGCATGTGTGCCGGGTTTAAGGCAGGCAGCCATGACGCTCACTGCTTGGTCAACAAAACTAGCGAGGAGGTGGTTTATAGCTATAGCCAGTCTGATTAGGACATAATCTAGAGGTAGAGACATCCCCACCTGTGTGCCATGGCCAAACCCTACAGCCTCGATTTGCGACAAAAAGTCGTTGACGCCATCGAACTGGATGGGA